>JASEHU010000006.1 GCA_030018635.1 bacterium | reverse complement strand
ACTCCTGAATTCTGACTACTGGAGCACCCACAATATCAAATGTTATGAACCACTATTGGCTCGACTTTTCTTACCGTCCTGCCTACGCCGTTGACACGGCAGACAGATGTTACACAGGCAAAAAGACTTGTGAATTTCAATCATTATAGAATCAGTGGTTTAAAACCACTTGGTAAAAGAATAAAGATGTGTTGCACCCAGGTCAGGGTGAAAGACACAACTATAATCAAACTCGCTCGTGCCAGTCAATATTCCTAATCCTAAAGTAGGTTGAGTAAGCGTATGTTTCTTAAGACCAACTCGAAGACAGAGGTTATTTGTAATCCAAATCTCCTGTCCAAACTTAATCTCGGAATTAAATCTTTCGGTTTTCTCTACATCAATGGTGATTAAAAGATTTAGTATTGGTCTAATACATAAGCCTACATTATAACTTTTTTCTGTATCTAAAGGATGGTTAAGATTAAACCCGACGATGCCGATTTTTATTTTGGGGCTAATTTCATATAACCCACCTGCATCTATTCCAAATTTAGACGTATCTCCATAGCCATCAATCTTTAAACCCATTTGTTTAAGACTAACTCCAAGGCAAAGATTTTTACTGATAAAGGTGCTGGCACTAAAGAGTAGCTGTGTTTCTTTATAACTATCGGAGTCAGTAAATTGTAGGTATGAAAATCCCCTTCCACCTTTTTGGGTCGGCTGAAGATAGGTGATGAGATTTTGTTCCAATTCCGACATGTCAAAAGGATGTGTCCGCAGGCAGGTAACTTCCTGAAGTGTGATTTGAGCCAATCCTGCCGGATTATAAAAGATAGCCCCGGCATCATCCGCTAAGGCAGTAAATGCCCCACCCATTCCTTCCGCACGCACGCTCAAAGCCCTGCTTTCAAAAGACGCCTCGGACATATTAGAAATTAGTATCAAGCTGAAAATAACTCGCCACATATTTCCCTTTTTTATAATCTCTTAGCCAGAATCAGGGTTACCTTATCCGCGGATGAACCACCGTCACCTACTGCTTCTACATAACAAATATACACTCCAATAGGTAGAATTTCACCCGATTCGTCCCGACCATCCCAACTAACCATGTTTTCTTCCTTGGCTATTTGGTATTCCTGCTCGATTAACCTTTTAACCAATCTACCTCTAATATCATAGATTCTTATGGAAACCGCGGCGGATTTTGAAAGTGAATAAATAATGGTAGTTTGCTTGCCTTCTTGTGGGGCAAAGGTCTTGTTGATTATATTTATCACCTTAGCCTGCGGCGGGTCTGCCGCCTGGGAAGTCAGATTATTAGGTAATCCCGGGGTGGGAACAGAAGCAACATACCAGTCATTTTTAGTTTTGGTATCTCCATTTCTGGCAATTGATTGTCCTGCCGATACCTTTGTGCTATCAATTGCCTCCCCTTGCCACGCTCCTGCGGTAATAAGTTCATTCCAATCTTTCTCTTCATATGAGGGTGGCGTATTGTTAGCCCAGCACACGGCATCTATTATTTCATCCAATAAATTATAAATTATCATCTGGTCAGTGGTAGAAGTAATAAATTTGCTCTGAGTAAAGAGGTTTATCTTACCATTGATTCCTTCCGTATCATCCTGTCCTTGAATTCCATAATGTAGTAATAGGAATTCACCGGTACGGATAGTACATGTTCCCACTACCTTATCCTTATTCCCATCTAAGTCATCAAAGTAAAATCCGTTTATTTGGGTACCCTTGCCCAAATTCCCATCGTCCACACAATAGACCTCAACCCAATCATGGCTATCTGAAAACATAATCTCGTTGATAAGCAACCTAACTCTTTGAATAGCAGGGATATCCAAATAAACACTATTTTGTTGCCCAGGACTGCCATAAGGGTAAGGGATTTTAGAGGAAGCCCAATAAAAATCGGTATTTGAGCCCAGAGGGTATATCTTTTCCAATGTTCTTCCACTATTCATCGTCCCTACCCCCCACTTTTTATCATATTCCAATTTATCGATGATATTTAAGGAGGCATTTTTTAAGGTTAGGGTATCCGTACTATCATTTAAAGAGAAGTTCCCTATCTCCACTGTATTAATAGTGCCCGGGTAATTATAGGCAGTAAATGTCCCTACCCTTTCTATTAAAACTATATATCCATAAGGGGTAATTGTCGTCCCTGGGGGAATGATTTTATCACTTGCTCCATCATTAAATACCCAGTTAGAAATATTAATGGTATTGTCAGTAGTATTATAAAGTTCTACCCACTCACCATTGGTGTCTCCTGCAAATGATGGGGCATCATACATAACTTCATTAAAGATTATTCGTTCTTGCGTTCTGGCTACCTCTACTTTTATAACAACTAAAAGGATAATTATTACCCTTTTCCACATTGCTCTTAAATTATACTTCAATCACTTAGTTTTTTCAACAAAAATTTTGTTCGGGCTTCCGTCCCACACGCTATTGAAAGCCTCAACGAGTTTGAGGACAGCTCCCCCGAACAAGATTCTTCCTTTCCTCCCTTCCTTGCTTCCCTGCTTCCTTGCTCCTTCTCTTACTCAGAATTAACCATTTTTTCTAATTGAACAGACAGGAGTTTCGAAACGCCGGGAACCTCCATAGTAATACCGTAAAGCGTCGAGGCGTAAGTAATCGTTAATTTATTGTGGGTGATGAGGATAAATTGTGTCTTTCCAGCAAAGGAATTAAGTAATTTATTAAACCGACCGACATTCGCCTCGTCAAGTGAGGCATCTATCTCATCTAAGACGCAGAAAGGACTGGGTTTATGCAGGAAAATCGCAAATAACAGGCAAATCGAAACCAATGCCTTTTCACCACCAGAGAGTAATGATATACTTTGCAGCCTTTTCCCAGGCGGTTGAACGCTTATTTCTACTCCAGGTTCTTGTGGGGAGGCACCATTAGTCAATTTTAATGCCCCTGTCCCACCTTCAAATAAATTTTTGACAATAGCGGTAAAATTGGTCGAAACCTCTGCAAATGTCTTATCAAACAATTCCTTAGATGTCGTATCGATTTGCTGGATGAGGTTTGTCAAATCCTCTTTGGCATTAATCAAATCCTCCCGTTGTGAATTCAGGAATTCAAACCGCTTTTTTATCTCCTCATATTCCGCCGGAGCCATTAAATTTATCTCTTTGTATGATTCTAACCTCTGCCTGCATTTTTGGATATTTTCTAATAATTCTTGTGTGGTCAGACCAGTCAAACAGGTCAGACCAGCCAGATCTGTCAGACTATATTCTTGTTCCAGATATTTAGCAATATTCTCCATCTTCAGTTTATGTTCGGTGGATTGTAATTCAAGTTGATGCAGGTTATTTTTATAATCAGCCTCTTTTTGATGCCCTGTTTTAAATCCTTCTTCCATGTCTGAAATAGACCCCTGGAGAATTTTGAGTTCTTGCTGAAATTTATTCAGAATATTCTCCCCTTCCTCTTTTTCTTTAACAATATCCTCTATCTCCCGCTCAAAGTCAATCTTCTTTCTTGCCTCGCGCTCCTTTTCCTTCAAAAGCCAATCAAACTCCTCAATCAATCTTGATATTTCCTTTTCTAAATCGGATAGCCCCTGTTTAAGTCTGTTTGAGGTAAGATTCTGGCTTTCTTCCAATTGTGTAAGTTGGGCAAATTTCACCCGAGTCTGGGTTACCTCTGATGCCTTATCCTTGATAATCGCCTCTTTTGCCTTTACCTCCTCGACAAGTATGGAAATGAGTCTCTGGCTTTCTGCATTTACGGTGTTTTTTTCCGTCTCTTCTTTCTGGAATTTTTCAGCTTCTGTTTTGACTTTAATAAGTTCCTGTGCCAAATTGCCTTTTTCATCCATAAGTGAGGTGATTTGTCTTGAATTTTCCTCTTTAAGTGCATTTGTCTGATACAGATCGCGTTTTAAATTAGAGACCTTGATTTCTTGTGAATGAAGATTTACCTGGAGATTGGTCAACTCAAATTGGATAGATGATAATTCCGAGGCTAATTGAATTTTCTTTTTCTCGAAATCCCTTAATTGAGAGTCAAGATCCATTATTTTCTTACTCAACTCAAGTATCTCTTTTTTGCGGCTGATTAAACTCAAGCCTGCGGTTCTCGGTAATCCTCCCTGAATGATTCCAGAGGAGTCGAGCAATTCACCTTCCAGGGTAACTATCCGCAGGTAATCAGGGGAATTTTTTATGATTTTAGCGGCGGTAGGCATATCTTTGACTATCAATACATTACCTAAGAGATACTGAAATGCCGGGGCAAATTCTTTATCATAGGTAATCAAATCTAATGCCTTGCCAATTACACCCTCTTCATCATAGGCTTTTTGTAATGGTGGGATTACCTTGAGACCATCCAGGGGGATAAAGGTAACCCTTTGTGCCTTTTTCTGCTTGAGAAAGGCAATTAATTGTTCTGCATGGGCAGCTGTTTTAAGGACAATAGCCTGGAGATTTTCTCCTAATGCCGTCTCTATTGCCTGCTCGAATTTCAAATCAAAATCAATTAAATCAGCGACAACCCTTAATGCATCGGGTGTTGATTCCTTTGAGCCGAGAATCGCCCTGACTCCAGGGAAATAGCCATCAAGATTTTTCTGTAATTCCTGTAAGGTATGTAATCTCCCTGAACCGGATTTAATATCTTCACGAAGTCTGAGCATTTCCGACTCGATTTTATTTGCCGTGGTGGTTTTTTGTTCCTTCTGGGTTTGCAATCGATCTAACCTTTTCTTTAAGCTATCCGTCTGAGATTCTCCTTCCTTGATTTGTTTTTCTAATTCAGCCAGACCTTTCTCAATCGTCTCTTTTTTACCTTTAATCTTTTCTTCCTCCTGAATCAATCGCTGTATCCTCTGGTTTATATTTTTCTCCTCTATTTGTGCCTGAGTCAATTGATTACGGATATGTGCCAATTGATTTAAAAAGTCAATCATGCCAATCTTGGCATCATCCAATTGAGACACCTTATCTTCCTTTTCCTTTTCTAATTGGGACAGAAGGGTTTCCTGCTGACTTAGATTTTGAATGGTTTCCATTAAGTTTTTTGATGACTCTTCTTTGCTTTTTTCCTGGGACAAAATTTCCTCATTCAATTTACAAATCTTCTCTTTCGATGAATCAATCTCGGTTTGAATACGGGCTAATTGTGAATTAAGATTAGTTTCCCTTTCCTTTTGTTGGAGAAGATGACCATTGAGTTTCTGCATTTCCTGTGCCAAATTAAAGACAATAGGTTGAAGATTTCTTATCTCTTCTTCCTTGTTTTTTAGTGTTAGTTTTTTATCACTCAAAAGTGAGTCTAATTGTGTCAGGTGAGCATCCACCTGTTTAAACTCATCAGAAATTCTTTCATATTCCTTTAAGCAAGACTGATAAGCACCCTGAAGGATTTTATACTCATCGACATTCTGGGTTATTTCCAATTTTTGTAGTTCTTCTCTAAGTTGTTGGTAAGATTGAGCCTTTTTTGCCTGACGATAAAGTGCATCTTTTTGTCGGCAAATTTCGGACAATAAGTCATCGATTCGAAGAAGATTTTGTGAGGTAAGTTGTAATTTAGAGATTGCCTCTTGTTTTTTTACCTTGTATTTAGCAATCCCTGCCGCCTCTTCGAATATCGCCCTTCTTTCCTGGGATTTGGAATTAACGATAAAATCGACCTTATTTTGTTCTATCAGGGAATAAGGAGAATGGCCTAACCCGGTATCTAAAAACAGGTGGGTAATATCCTTCAATCGGCAAGGGGCTTTGTTTAATAAATATTCGCTTTCCCCAGAACGATATAATCTGCGGGTAATGGTTACTTCATTAAACTCAATGGGAAGGATTTTAGAAGAATTGCCAATGGTCAGGGATACCTCGGCTACCCCAAGTGGTTTTTGGTCGGCACTACCATTGAAAATCACATTAGTCATTGAGGGACAGCGTAATAGGTAAGAATTCTGTTCACCTAATACCCAGCGGATGGCATCATAGATATTGCTTTTACCACAACCATTAGGTCCGACGATAGCGGTAAAGCCTTCATGAAATTTAAAGGTAGTTTTCTCAGCAAAGGACTTAAAACCAAAAATGGTAAGTTTCTTAAAAAAAGGCATAAAATTTTCTCCTCCACTATAATTAAGTATAATTTCAAATTCCCATTTTGTCAAGAAAAACTTTTTTATCACGAATTTTACAAATTTTTAGTAAGCGGATTTAGCGGATTAATCGGATTATTTTATTTTTATTATCCGTTTAATCTGCTAAATCCGCTTACTAAAAATTTATCCCAAAAAAATATTGACTTAAATAAAATTATGTGGTATTATATACTGGAAATGGATATTAGGGATGAAGTATCTAAAATAGGTTATAAAGCAAAACTGGCGTCGAGAAAATTAGCCAACCTGTCTTGTGGGGTAAAAAATAGGGCATTGGTAGCTATGGCAGAGGCTTTGGAATCCCAGTCTGAAGCGATTTCAAAAGAGAATGCTAAAGATATGGAAGCGGCTAAAATCTCTAATTTGTCCCCTGCCCTGCTTGACCGACTTAAACTAAATGAGAGCCGAATAAAGGCTATGGCAGACGGTTTACGAGATGTGGCTAATCTGCCGGACCCGGTTGGTGAAGTTATATCGATGAGGAAGCGACCTAATGGATTGCAAATAGGCCGTGTCCGAGTTCCTTTAGGGGTGGTCGGGATTATTTATGAGGCCAGACCAAATGTAACCGCAGATGCGGCTGGGTTGTGCCTTAAATCCGGCAATGCCGTAGTGCTTAGAGGTGGCTCTGAGGCAATTAATTCTAATCAGTTCATCGTTAAAATCTTAACCGAGGCCTCTGTGCCTCTGGGGATTCCTGAAGGAAGTATCTCGTTTATTCCCTTTACCGAGCGTGAAGCCGTGCGGGAATTAGCTAAGCTGAATAAGTATGTGGATGTAATTATCCTGCGCGGTGGAAAGGGATTAATCGAGACAATCGGTAGTGAGGCAAAGGTGCCAATTATTGCTCATGGGGAAGGCAATTGCCATGTTTATGTGGATTCGACGGCGGATTTATCTATGGCAGGGGAGATTACCTTTAACGCTAAGGTGCAAAGACCAGGGGTATGCAATGCGATTGAGTCGCTTTTGGTTCATCAGGATGTTGCGGATGAGTTTTTGCCAACAATGCTCAAACGGCTCAAGGAGGCAAAGGTAGAGATACGAGGTTGCGAGAAAACCCGTGGGATAGTGTCATCAGGAATAGTCCCGGCAACACAAGAAGACTGGGAAACAGAATATTTAGACTTGATTTTAGCGGTAAAGGTGGTTGCAGGTTTAGATGAGGCAATTGAGCATATCAACACCTACGGTTCAGCACATTCAGATGCTATTGTTACTTCGTCCTATTCCAATGCCCACAGGTTTTTGCAAGAAGTGGATTCTGCCGCGGTCTATGTCAACGCCTCAACTCGATTTACCGATGGCAGTGAGTTTGGATTAGGGGCAGAAATTGGCATCTCCACACAAAAATTACATGCCCGTGGACCTATGGGACTGGTGGAATTAACTACGACTAAATTTATTATACTGGGAGATGGACAAATTAGAAGGTGAGGGATGGTTCACTTTAGTGTAAAAGATTGCGGGTAAAAGATGGAGTTGGAAATTAGAAATTAGAAATTAGGCTTACAAGTCTCTCCCCAATTTCCAATTTCCAATTTCTAAAAGAAATCACAGGGAAAACGATAAAATGGATCGTCCCGAAGGTGACCAATTTGAAAAAATCCAAAATCCAAAATTCTTCTCAATCGAAAATCGAAAATCGAAAATCGAAAATCCCAATTGGCATCCTGGGTGGTACCTTTAACCCTATACATTACGGGCATTTATTAGCCGCAGAAGAGGCCAGACAACGGTTTAATTTACAAGAAGTCATTTTTGTTCCTTGTGCCAGACCACCTCATAAAAATCAACCGGATATTGCTGGTCCAGAGGATAGATATAAAATGACCTGCCTGGCTATTAGTTCGAATAAATACTTTAAAGCATCTGATATTGAAATCAAACGGGGAGGACCGTCTTACTCTGAGGATACCTTACGCGAATTTAAAAAAATATACGGTGAAGATGTACAATTGTATTTTATTATCGGGGCAGATGCTATTGCCGAATTGGATACATGGAAAAATGTAGAAAAATTACCCCAACTCTGTCAGTTCATCGCCGTTAATAGACCAGGATATAACTTAAAATCAGGGGATTTTGCCTATATACTGGAAATTCCAGGTGTAGATATATCTTCTACCGCCATCAGACAGCGGATAAAACAGGGGAAATCAATTAAATACTTAGTGCCGGAAGAAGTGGAAAAATATATCTATAAGCATAGGTTATATAAATTAGTAGAGGGTTAGCTCTCGAATTGTGAATTGGGAATTAAGAGGGTTATAGCAGTTATTAACCAAAAGTTCTCATGTGAAATTATTTTGGATTTTGGATTTTCGATTTTGGATTTTAAAGATAAATCAATTTGCAATCTAAAATCGGCAATCGAAAATCGAAAATTCGTTTCTTGGATGAGAACTTTTGGTTAATAGGTGCTATAGACCCTGAATTATTCTGAATTTCCATAAAAGGATTATACGGCATGTCTAACAAAAAGAATAAAAAGAAAATAAAACGAGAAAAAAGAAAACAAAAAAAATCTAAGGTAAAATCAGGAAAAATCCATCTTCTGAATAAATTGAAAAGAGCTAACTATCTACCTGGAAAAATGAAAATTGTTGAAAGTCCAGATAAAGAAAAAATGTCAGAAGTAATATTAGATTTTGCAAAACCTTTATTAGAAGAGTGTGCTGGCAATAATGAACTTATTAAAAAAGCGGTAACAATAGCAATTATCGTTTGGAACATATCTTTACTCCCTGAAAAAGATCACAATAAGGCAGTTCAAGACATAAGTTCTAAATTAGCACCATCCAAAAATGCCAGTGATTATGTAGTAATGATGTCATATATTGATATGCTTATGGAGCGAAAGAAAAAATATTTTTCAAACAATCGGAGGGCTATTATTAGTTATCATTTCTCAGATGTTCAAGGAGGAATACATTTAGACTTAGCTTCAACACTTCCTCCATTGTAAGACAGAACGTGGGCATTGAATGTAGAAAGCAGTACCCTTTACATTCAACATTCAACAGGCTGTTGAAATGAAGTATGGATTTGGGATATGTTCTCTTTCGCTTATTTTATGCGGGATCTGAGGGGAAAGAGAAGTAATTTTAAACTTTATATTGTGGGGTCAAAGGAAAAAATACTAAAGATTTTTTAAAAAGATGTCGGGGAATTAGGGGCAAACCCAATACTGTTCGGAATAATTTTTGCTTAAACTATTTTTATTAAAATGCTGTAAGTCATTGATAAAGAGGTACTTGGGGTCAAACCTTGATTATGGAATTTAAAGTATTCTGTATTCCATAATCAGGTTTGACCCCCAAGTACCTATACCGATGTATTAGCTGGCAAGGTTATTCGTAAAGGGGGAAAACAAAGTGAAAATTGCATTTGTTTGTAGAACAGTTAATAAAAGAGGTGGAATATCACGTTATACAGCGGAGTTAGTGGAATTTTTTAGCCAGGAACATGAAGTCCATGTATTTGCTAATTCCTGGCAGGATGTGTTGACCGATAAAATTATATTTCATGAAATCCCGATGCTTAAAGGCAATATCTTTCTAAAGAGGAAGATGCAGGGTTGGGCAACGGTAATTCAAGTAATTACCTTTGCCATAATGAGTAGTTTGATAATTAAACCGAAAGAATTTGATATTGTTCATTCACTTGGAGATTGTTTTGTTCCTTTTAATGTCTATACCTCACAGAGTTGTCATAAAACTGCGGTTAGGGTAGCTCGAAAAAGCGGCACAGGGATTTATAATTATTTAAAAAATACCATCTTGAATCCTTTAAACTTAATTGTTTTGCCCATAGAGAAATTTTCATACCGGCATGGTGGTAAAAATGGCGGGATTATTTCACCTACCGAGTGGATAAAAAGGGATATTGTAGAGGAATACAATATCCCTGAAGAAAAGATAGTCGTTATCCCTAATGGTGTTGACCTTAAAGAATTTAATCCCAAAAACAGGGAACAATTCAGGGCGGCAATTAGAAAAGAACTTAATCTCAAGGCAGATGACATCGTTCTTATATTTGTCGCCTACGAGTTTAAAAGAAAAGGACTAAAATATATTATCGAATCACTTCCTTTTGTTAAAAGTGAACATATAAAGCTTATTGCTATTGGAGGGGAAAAAATCGAGCCATATTTATCCTTGGCCAAAAGGTTAAATATTGCTCATCAAATAATATTTCTTAAGCCTACTCCACTAAAGAAATATTATGCGGCGGCTGATATTTTTGTTTTCCCAACCCTTTATGAGGCATTTTCATTAGCGACTTTAGAGGCTATTTCATCCGGGCTACCTATATTAGCCACTAAGGTTAGTGGAACTGAGGAATTGATTCAGGATGGATATAATGGGTATTTTATTCAGCGGGATGCCTTTGATATTGCTCAAAAGATAAATTTATTAATTGAAAATGGGCATTGTCTAAAAGAGATGGGAGAAAATGCCCGCAAAACAGCAGAAAGATATTCATGGAAAGAAGTAGCCGCTCAGACGGAAGAGTTTTATAAAAAATATATAAAAAAAAGGAGTAATGTGGTTAAATGAATAAATGTTTAATTATTGGCGGAGGTGGATTTTTAGGTTGGCACTTAACCAAAGGGCTTTTAGAAAGAGGGGGGTATGAGGTCAGAATACTTGAAATGCCTCAAAAACAATATCCTCATTTAACCCAATTCTTAGATAAAATTGAGCTGATACAGGGTGATTTTACTGATTGTTCTATCATCCAATCTGCTGTTTGTGATATGGATTTTGTCTTCCATTTAGCCTCTACGGTCTTACCTCAGAGTTCTGTTTTGGATCCATCATTTGACCTTAAAAGTAATGTTATCGGTTCAATTCAACTGCTTGAGGTATGTCGGAGGCAAGGAATTAAAAAAATCATATTTGCCTCTTCTGGAGGAACGGTGTATGGTATGGCGGAGACATTGCCAATTCCAGAAACACACCCTACATATCCCTTATGTTCTTATGGTATTACTAAACTTACTATAGAAAAATACCTGAATATGTATCACCACCTTTATAATTTAGATTATGTCGTCTTACGCAGTTCCAATTTTTATGGTGGTCGGGAGAACCTATCCCGTGTCTTTCAGGGAGCGGTAGATGTTTTTCTTAATAAAGTAAAGAATAAACAACCTATTATCATTTGGGGAGATGGAGAGATAGTTCGTGATTATGTCCATATTGAAGATGCAAAAGAGTCATTTATACTTGCTTGCGAAAAACAGACAGAAAATAAAATCTTTAATATTGGTTCCGGCCAGGGAATTTCACTTAATGAATTGGTAGTTTTAATCAAAAAGGTTACCGGTGAAGAACTTGAAGTTCGGTATGAACCGGGTCGTTCTTTTGATGTCCCGGTTAATATCCTTGATATAGAACTGGCTAAAAAAGAATTGGGCTGGGAACCCCGGGTTTCTTTAAAAGATGGTATTTTGAAGGCATGGAAAGGAAGGCTGAAGGTTAGGAAGGTTGAAGGTTAGGAAGGAACTCTATAACCTAACAACCTTCAGCCTATTTACCTATTACTACTTCCGTTTCCCTATTACTCCACACTTATCAATTCCTTTATCTTCTCAAAGGTCTTTTCTCCAATACCTTTTACTTCCATTATTTCTTCAACGGATTTAAACCCACCATGAATCTGTCGATACTCAATAATCCTTTTTGCCCCTACCGGTCCAATTCTGGGTAAGGATTCAATCTCTTCTAACGAGGCTGTGTTTAAATTGACCTTTTTATCGAAGGCGTTGCCTTCCTTTATTGTCAGCGAGCCAATTACATCAGACAAGCCTTTGGTTTTTTTTAGTGATGGAGTAATTGTGTTTTCGGAGAAGGTAACACCTTCGCTGATGGTTATGGTCTTCTTCCCTGAGATGGATTTTCCCATATCTGTCCGGGATAAAACAATAGTCCCTACGGTTATTCTTCCTTTAATCTTTTCAAAGGTCTTCTGCCCAATTCCCTTGACATTAGTTATTTCTTTAATTGCTCGGAATGGACCATAAGTTTGGCGATACTCAATAATTTTATTAGCCGTGACTGAACCAATATTAGGCAAAGACTCGAGTTCTTCTAAAGAAGCGGTATTGATATTTACAATGTTATCTATTATTTCTTCATGGAGAATTTCATTGGGAACTTCAAAGGCAGAATGGACTACTTGAATTTGCGATAAAGCCTTTTCTCTTTGTGTTTGCGTAACTATTAAAATAGCACCTGCCGTTAGGCTTGAGACAATAAGGAATAAGACTATCTTTTGCTGTGTTCGATTAAAGGATTTAAATAATTTCATCTTATTCTTTTGTTAATCTTCCAATTCATCATAGGTAATGAGTTGAATCCCAAGCTTCTGGCAGAGATTAACCCCTTCTTCCTCCATACTAACGGCTACAAACAAGAGTTTAGGAGCAATACCAACCTTTTCAGTATAAAGTTCACCTATCTTATAGAGCCTGTCCACATGGGCTTCATCAGCTGAGGATTTTATCTCAACCAGAAAATGTTGGCCATTGCGAATCAAAAGGTCTACCTGAATCTGTGAATTGGGGGCACCCACCTTGCCCTCTTTATCTTTAATCTTCCACTCAGAGACCTCTTTTGCTTCAATCTTCTTCAAAAGTAGCTCTTGCAAGGTCTTTCTTATAGTAACTTCTGCCTCCTTTCCCCATCGGGAGCCAAGAGCTCTGAGACTTATTCCTAATCTTTTTGTTTCTTTGTGCTGTTGCTCAAATCCTAAATACATCTCTTTGTGCTGTTGCTCAAATCTTAAATACATCTCTTTGCGTTGCTGCTCAAATCCTAAATGCATCTCCTTCTGCATCTCCTCAAACCGCTTGTCTATCTGTTCAAATCGTTTGTCTGTTGCCTCAAACCTCTGCTGAGTCTCTTTTCTGAAGATACGAAGCTCATCCAATATCTGCTTCATCTCCTCTCTTGTAGGAAAAGTCTCTGTTAAAATAACATTTATCTCCCTTCTAAATTGGATATCCCTCTTTAGAAGCAAAGGCAATATCCTCCTGATATGGTCTTCTTCCTCTTTTATCAATAGATTTGTTGTAGGCATTTTATTCCATTCCTCTTTGTTAAAAACAAGATAACACAGATAACCTTTCTTTGTCAAAGATTTTATCTCGTTACCAGCAATTCTCATTATGGCAGAAATCGTGTCCAATGTTGAGATTAGATGGAGATAAAGTTGAGATAAAGTGGAGATTTATTGTTTTCTTTACCAATCTCCCCCCTAATCTCTCCAATTCTCCCTATTCTCCACTTCTCATTGCTTACACATTTTCATAATGAGAATTGCTGTCTCGTTACTGAACTTTTGCAAAAGTTCAATAATTAACTATAAATTTAAATTGGCGGGGTCGACGGGATTTGAACCCGCGGTCTTCAGTGTGACAAACTGACGTGTTGGACCATGCTGCACTACGACCCCGTATTGAATAAGTGAAAAGTGAAAAACGAAAAGTGAAAAGTTATTTGTTTTTAATTTTTCACTATTCACTTTTCACTTCTGTATGGTGGGCGAAGCAGGGCTTGAACCTGCGACCCCTTGCGTGTAAAGCAAGTGCTCTTCCACTGAGCTATCCGCCCGGGAATTAAGTGAAAAGTGAATAGTGAAAAATTAAAAACAAATAACTTTTCACTTTTCACTCTTCACTTTTATAATATTATGCCATAAAATTCCTGAATCGTCAAGTATTATTTTTGCCTTATCGTTACTTTTCTACCAATAACCTCTAATTTTCCCTCTGCATAAAGTTGAATGGCTAATGGATAAATTTTATGCTCTTGTTCTAAAATTCGAGCAGATAGGGTTTCTTCCGTATCGTCATCTTCAACAGGTACGGCTACTTGCAAAATTATCGGACCTGTATCGCAACCTTCATCTACAAAATGAACCGTAGCCCCAGAAATTTTTACCCCATAATCCACAGCCTGCCGTTGACCGTGTCCTCCGGGAAAAGATGGCAGTAAGGCCGGATGGATGTTCATAATTTTAGATTTATACGCCTTGATAAAATAAGGACTTAAAATCCGCATAAAGCCGGCTAAAACAACTAATTCCACACCTTCTTTTTCCAAATGTGCCACTATCCTGGCGTCATATTCCTCCCGTGTTTTGGATTCCTTCGGGTCAAGGAAAATGGAAGTAATCCCATGTCTTTGTGCCCGTAACAGAGCACAGGCATTGCTCTTATTACTGATGACTATTCCAATCGTTGCCGAAACCTTCCCTGATTCAATAGCATCAATAATCGCTTGTAAATTAGATCCTTTGCCTGAGGCTAACACCCCTATTTTTAACATGGTAGTTAAAGTATATACTATGGAATTGGATTTTGTCAAGGAAATATTGACATTTTGTCTTAAAATTGGTATAATGGATAAAAGTGATTTTCGATTTTGGATTTTGGATTTTGGATTGAGGAATCTTATATCCTTAATCGAAAATCGAAAAAACAATGAAAACAAACCGTCTCATAAACCCTATAATTAAAGAAATCCCAATGATTGACCCGGTAAGGGTTTTTAATCTCTTTAAAGATACTGATTATCCATTTTTCCTTGATAGTGGAATGAATAAATATGGATTAGGAAGATATTCGTTCATCGGGTTTGAACCATTCCTTGTTTTTAAAAGCAGACATATTCGGATTGAGATATTTGAGCAGGGCAAAAGAAAACAATTTGAAGATAACCCCTATGATGCCTTAAGGATACTTATTAATCAATATAAATTACAACCAATATCCGGGCTTCCTTCCTTTATTGGCGGAGCGGTTGGTTACTTTGGTTATGAAATGCGGCATTTGATTGAAGATGTGCCGGGAAAAGGGATTGATGATTTAGATATACCCGATTGCATCTTCTGTTTTTATGATGTCATTTTGATATTTGACCATTTAAAAAGAAAGGCCTATATCTCATCAAGCGGTTTTCCTGAAATTAACCGATTAAGGGAGATAAAGGCTAAGACAAGATTAAAGGAGATGTGGACACGGTTATCGCGAATCAATCAAGAGGAGGCACACCCCATACCCCCTTTCCCCTCTCAAGAGGGGATTATCTTTAACTTTAGTCGGGAACAATACTTAAAAGCGATAAGGAAGGTAAAGGAATATATTGCCGCCGGGGATATTTACCAGGTGAATTTATCCCAAAGATTAACTGCCGACCTTTTTATCCCTGAATTTGAATTATACAAGAGGTTGAGGGAACTAAGTCCGGCACCTTTTGCCTGTTTTTTAGACCTGAAGGATGTCATCATTGCCGGTGCCTCTCCTGAGCGGTTTTTACAGGTAGAAGGTAGAAATGTTATCACCAGGCCGATTAAAGGGACAAGACCACGCGGGAAGACCAAAGCAGAGGATTTGAGACTGAAAAATGAACTAAAAACAAGCCAAAAGGATAAAGCCGAATTGATTATGATAGTTGACCTCCTGAGGAATGACCTTGGCCGGGTATGTGAATTTGGTAAGGTTTCGGTTAAAGAGCTTATAAAATTAGAGACTCATCCGACACTATTTCATACTGTAAGTATAATTGAGGGCAAATTAAAGAAAGATACGGATAGATTTGACCTTTTAAAGGCATGTTTTCCTGGTGGTTCTGTAACCGGGGCACCAAAAATTCGCGCTATGGAGATAATTGATGAATTAGAACCAACGAAAAGACATGTCTATACAGGTACTATTGGATACCTAAGTTTTACCCAAAGTATGGACCTGAATATCGCTATCCGCACATTTGTTATAAAAAACAATAAGGCCCATTTTCATATCGGTGGTGGAATAGTAGCCGATTCGCTACCAGAGGATGAGTATCAGGAAACCCTGCATAAAGGTAAGGCGTTGATTGAGGCGTTGAGAGGTTGAGAGGTTAAGAGGTTGAGATAAGGTGGAGATAAGGTTGAGATTGGCAAAGAAAACAATATCCACATATTATATTCTCCATATCTTCTTTTCTTATTTAATATTAAATTTATTATTTTAAAAATAATAAATTTTTGCTTGACAAATTTTAAATTATATGATATTATTTTAAATATAATGATAATATATGAAAATAAGATAAAAGAAGCAGAAAAATTGAAGGAAGAAATTGAAAGATATAGACCCATCTCAAGTAATCTATTAAAACAATTGAGAGAATATTACAGGATTGGTTTAACCTATTCAAGTAACGCCATTGAAGGAAATTCACTTACCGAAACCGAGACAAAGGTTGTTTTAGAAGATGGGATAACCATTGGCGGGAAACCTCTAATAGACCATTACGAGGCAACTGGACATAGTGAGGCATATAATTTACTTCTTGAGATTGTGAAGGATAGGGAAATAAAAGAAAAGGATATTTTAGACCTGCACTATCTCTTTTATTATAGAATAGATAAAGAGAATGCAGGAAGATATAGAAAAGAAAAGGTTATCATTACAGGTTCAAGTTATCTCCCACCATTACCTAATAAGGTTTCTGCTCTAATGAAAAGGTTTATCGAAGAAATTCCAATAATGAAAGAAGGGCATCATCCAATAGAGTGTGCTGCTTTATTACATAAAGAGTTTGTTGCTATTCATCCCTTTGTTGATGGAAATGGGAGGGTGGCCAGGCTTTTGATGAATCTTGCTTTACTTCAAGAAGAATATACAATTACCATAATCCCACCAGTCAAGCGAGTTGATTACATAAACTTTTTAGAAATAGCACATACAAAGAAAGATACAAGACCATTTATAAACTTTATATCCTGTATGGTCTATGAGAGTTTAAAGGAATATCTTATAATAATTAGGGGGTAAAAGAGATGGAAGAGACAAAGGAAGAGAGATTTAAAAGATTGGCTTCTTCGAGAACTAATACTATACTTAAAAAATTAGATGTTTTAGGAAATTGCTCAAATATACAGGTATATGGCTACACAAAGAAAGATATTGACAAGATATTCTCTGCCATTGAGGCAAAAATGAAGCAGACGAGGGGAAGATTTTCCTTTCCAGATGAGGAAAAATTTAGGTTGTAAGGGGAGAATCGATAGAAATGAAGACAGTAAAAAATTCTAAAGAATTATCAAATGTTGATATTGTAGTATATGTTATCTTTAAATTAGGGGGCTGGGAGAAAAAGATACATACAGAGGATATTGCAATGGAATGCTTTAAATTGTCTAATGAAAGATTCTCATGGAGACTTCCTAAATATAGAGAATATCCGGATAAAGAGATTGTGCGAGTAACCTTAAAGAATTTAAAAAATGCTAAAGATCCTAAATATGGTCAGTTTATTACAGGAAGAGCGGGAGTTGAATCTTCAGGGAAAGAAGTTGATGGATGGATGTTGACCCCAAAAGGAACAAAATGGATTACAAGGAATTATAGAAGAATAGAAGATGCTTTGAAGATACCAAATAAGGATTTAAGAAGACCACATATACAACGGATTATTCAAAAATTCGAACGAGAGAAGTGTTATCAAAAATACCTTCAAGAAGGTTCAGTTAAAAATATCAGTCAATATGAGTTTACAGATATGTTACTTTGCCGTCCAGATGCCTATCCGGAGACTATCCGTAAAAAGTTTGATCAATTAAAGACTCAGGCAGAGATAACTCAAAAGAAAAGCATTATATCTTTTCTTGATGCTTGCGAGGAGGCTTTTAAGGATTTAATGAATTAAAGGAAGGTGAACTATGAAGGCATTACCGCAAGAAGAGTTGGAAGTTACAAAACGTTATTATCAATTGGTAGGACAGTCTGCAATTAGGGATGTCTATGATGCATTGGTAGAGTTGATTACCAATTGTGATGACAGTTACCATCGTATGGGTAAAGAAAGGGGCCGAATCTTGGTAGAGGTTGAACATCGGTATAAAGGAAGTTCGAAGGTAATTATTAGAGATAAAGCGGAAGGAATGACCTTTGATGAGATGCGTCAAAAGGTTAAGAAGGCCGGTGACCTTACCAGTTTAAAGGGTGACCGTGGTTTTATGTCCAGGGGACTAAAAGAGTGTGCTGCTTTGGGAAAGGTTACTGTTGAATCAATTAAAGGTGATTATTATCATAAATGTGAGATACTTCAAGGAATGCATAAGTTTGTTCCATATAAATCTGAAAAAGCTACGACAGGGATTCGTGAACAACTTAGTATCCAAGAAAATGGAACTGCAGTTACGATTGAGAATATAAATGTTACAGTTCCGAGGCACGATACTCTTTACGAAGATTTGCCTTGGCACTATACCCTTCGGGACATTGTGGCTACCCATAAGGTCCTTCTCAATGATATGAAAGAAAAGTCTAAAAAACCATTGATTTATAAAGACCCTGTTAGTAAGTTGGTTATAGATAAGAAATTTGAGGTGACTGGTTATCAGGACGCCACTGCCCATTTTTTGCTTTATAAAGCTGATGAACGATTAAAAGATCCGATAGATAAACGATTCCGTAGAACTGGCATATTGATAAAGGGTA
Organism: bacterium; assembly: GCA_030018635.1. Taxonomy (GTDB): domain Bacteria; phylum UBA9089; class CG2-30-40-21; order CG2-30-40-21; family SBAY01; genus SBAY01. Next base: position 1,264 of record JASEHU010000006.1, on the reverse strand, counting down.
AACGAGCTATTCATGAGGTAACCCTTTTTAGTTCTGAGTTTGAAAATGATCCTTATGCAGAGTATTATTTTGGAAGGTTAATTTCTCCTTTTATTGACAATCTTTGTGACGAATGGGATGAAAGACGAAAAAAAGGAGAGAACCATCCTGAAAAAAATCCCAGTTTGCTTATAGACCCCCATAGAAAGGAGGGGATTCGAAGAGATCATCCTTTTACAAAGGCATTGTTTCAGACTCCTATGGAGTTCTTGCGAAGGGAGATTGCTAAAGATAAGGAAAAGGAGCGAGAAAAGCGAGTTCAGGTTGAAAACGAGGAGACCAAAAAGAGATTGAAGAAATTAGCAAAGGCCGCAAGTAGATTCATTCAAGAAAAGGTCGAGGAGATAGAGGAGTTTATTCCTGGAAGCGGAGAGACAGAAAAGGGAGAATTTGCCAAAACAGGTATTGTAATTATTCCAAATTTTTATACCCTTGAGATTGGGGAGATGAAAACATTTGGCTTTAGGGCTAAAAAGATGGATGGTGTTTCTATGGAAGAACTCGTTAAAGTAATTTGTGATGATGAAGGGATACGGATTATCACGCCTGAATTCCTCCTGTCACCAAGTAGAACCACCCCAGGGATTCTTACAGGAAGTTTTAAGGTAGAAGGAGTTTGTGAGACCGATGCTGCTATTTTAACAGCTACCTATGATGGTTTACCTACTGCAGAAGCAGGGATATCTGTGGTTAAATATAAAAGGGTTGAAATTCCAAATGGATTAGCCTTTGAAAAAGAATCTTATCAAGTCAAAGAAAAGAAGAAAAAGCGTCTATTATTACAGGCTGAATATCCTTCTGTGGTAACAGAGGAAACACCAGTTGAGGTATCTTCTGATTGTGAGGATATTGTTATTGTTCGTCCTCAGGCTGTTTTAAGACCAATCTCTGGCAAACCTTACGCTGAAGGGTATATTACGATTGAAGGAAGAAGGCTTGGAGTAAAAGGTAAAATTACTGCTTCGGTCCATAATTATACTGCCAAGGTCGAAGTTAAGGTAATTCAAGAAAAAGATAAAGGTATTCCTTTTGAATTTCATATCAAAGATGAGGATTATGGAAATTTTCGGGCAAAATGGGATAGGCCTAATAATCCGAATTTACTCCTAATATCAGCAAGACATGAGTCAGTAAAAAGGTATTTAGGTCCAAAAGAATCAAATTTTGAAGGGGTGTGGCTACTTTAGGACGACGGAAAAAAGGGGCTTTTACCTTGCTTTTAGGT
>JASEHU010000069.1 GCA_030018635.1 bacterium | reverse complement strand
TCCTGAATTCTGACTACTGGAGCACCCACAATATCAAATGTTATGAACCAGTAGGGACAACCTTTACTTCCTTGTGGTTGTCCGTTGCTTGAGTAACCAATTAGGCTTCTTGTACTTACCAATTCAATCTTGACAAAGCAGGAGTATAATTATGGACCCTATTGGTCTATTGAAAGATACAGAAAATACCGTTGATAGAAAAATAAAGATTGCCCTGGGGAAAAATAAAAAGGCTGAATTGGTACGTCTGGTCCATGAAATCTGCCGACGAGAGAAAATCTTACCTGAATCTATTTTTCAAAGAGAACAGATAAAGCAAATCCTGGAGGCAAAAGATAAAGGCAAGATCTTTTTTTGCCTTAAGAAAAGGCTGTTGGAAATACGTTATCCTTATCTGAATCAGGCTGAAGAGAAATTTGAGACCTACTTTGTCCCTTTGAGATTAGAAAGTGAGATGGCAGCTATAAATCAAGTTGCCATTTCCTCATTGAACCTGGACTACGGCATCAACTTTTTCCCGAAAAATATTTTTGTTGAGCAGGCAGTCAAAACCCACCCATTTACCCAAAAGGTACTGGCTGAATTTCCTGAGGCATATCTCAGGGTGATTGATTCTCTCAAAAGTTACCAGGCTCAGAATCGGGTTAAAAATAGACTTTTCGCCTATAATCGGCGGAATGAGAATTTGTTTATCATCAGGGAAAAAGGGGATTATTTTAAACCTTGCCCTTGCACCTCCAGGGCACAGCGGTGTGGTTATCATATCTTTAACCTGGGTTTTGGCTGTGTCTATGATTGCAGTTATTGTTATTTACAGCATTATGATAATTTTTATGGGTTGGTGCTGTGTGCTAATTTAGAGGACTTTTTCGCTGAGTTTGATAGGTATCAGTTCAGGCATCAGGGGCTAAGGCGTATAGGAACAGGTGAATTTACGGATTCTCTTGCCCTGGATCACATTACCGGGTATTCTGTTGGGCTAATTGAATTTTTTGCCCGCAGAAAGGTATTATTCGAGCTAAAAACAAAAAGCACCAATATTGCCAATTTAGAAGGATTAGCCCATAACCAAAAAACAGTAATCTCCTGGTCCTTAAATCCTGACCGGGTGGCCAGCTGCCAGGAATTGGGCACAGCCTCTTTACTCGATAGATTAAAAGCTGCCAAACAGGTAAGAGCTTGGGGCTATCCTGTAGGATTCCACTTTGACCCCATAATCTATTTTGAAGGTTGGCAGAGACAATATGAAGAGTTGATTGAATTGATGTTTGAATACATAAAGGATGGCATTGCCTGGATTAGTTTAGGCACATTACGGTTTCACCCTGGACTAAAACCTATTATGGAAAATAGATTCCCCCAGAGCGATATTGTTTATGGAGAATTAATCTTGGGTAAAGATGGCAAGATGCGCTATCCGGATAGCTTGCGAATAGATATGTATCGTCAGGTTTTAAAAATGCTGGGTCAAAAATATCCTCAGACAAATACATATCTTTGTATGGAACCAAGAGAAATCTGGGAAAAAACTTATCCTGAAATCGACAAGTATACTCGACACTGTTACAAATTGAGCTTTAATAATGTATCCAATGTAGAATATCGAATGTAGAATGTAGAATTATGAAGTTTTGGTCTTCTTTTGTCATCGTAGTTGTTACATTTGTTCAAATATTCTCCTTTCCTTCTACATTCTACATTCAATATTCTACATTCTACATTCGATATTTCCTTATTATGAAAACTTTTGACCTGTGCAATCAAGTACCTTATAAACCGCTAAAGTGGTTATTTTCTTCCATTATTTCTTGGTTCACCCCGATAAATCGGGGTGTTATTCTCACCCTTATTGAGTTTAACACCCTGATTTATCAGGGTGAGACGAACATTAACACACAGGACTAACCGCTTTAGCGGTTTCCAATAAAAAGATTGGTTGCACAGCTCGAAAACTTTTGACTAATATCTGCTATCTAGAAAAAATCATGAGCCGAGCACAGATATCTTTGTTAAGGAGCTAACAGAATGAGCCGGGTAAGTGTTATCATTCCTACCTATAATCGCCAAAGATTTTTGAGCAAGGCAATAGATTCTGTTCTTGCCCAGGGCTTTGCTGATTTTGAATTAATCATAGTTGATGATGGTTCGGAAGATAAAACAAAAGAACTCATCGACACCTATTCCGATAATAGACTGGTTTATTTCTATCAGGCTAATCAAGGGGTAAGCTGTGCCAGGAATCTGGGGCTAAAGCAATCAAAAGGAGAATATATTGCCTTTTTGGATTCTGATGATTGGTGGGAAAAAGATAAACTCAAAATACAGGTTGAATTCCTGGAGAAAAACCGAGATGTTGTGGCCACCCATACCGAAGAAGTCTGGTATCGGGCAGGTAGACTCCTGAATCCTAAACTCAAGCATAAAAAGCCCTCCGGGTATATTTTTGAGCAGTGCCTCCAATTATGTGCGGTCAGCATCTCAACCGCAGTCCTTCGCAGGGAGTTATTCGACAAGGTAGGGTGTTTTGATGAGGAATTGGAGGTTTGTGAAGATTATGATTTCTGGTTACGGGTATCTTGCCAGTATCCAATTATTTTAATCCCGCAATATTTAACCTTGAAAGATGGTGGTCGGCGGGATCAGTTGTCCTTTAGATACAGACCAGGTATAGACCGTTTTCGTATTCGGGCGATCGAGAAATTATTAGAGAGCAGGATATTAAACGATGAGCAGGTTGCTCTGGCCATAAGAGAGCTAAAAAGGAAGTGCGAAATTTTCATCCAGGGTGCCACCAAACGCGGCAAAGATGAGCTCGCCCAGTTCTATCGCCAATTGAGTGAAAAATGGCAATAGTACCGTCATCCTTCAAAATTACCCTTGACAAAGGCTAAAGGTAGAAAGGAAGTCCTTGCTTCTTCCCTATTCCTTTCCATCTCACACCTGGCCATAAAAGGTATCCCGTTGTCTTGGGACAAGCCCGGCATCTTTTATTAAATCAATTATCTCTTGTGTGGTTAGACGGTATTGTGCGCCTGCGGCTCTGACTACATTTTCCTCTAACATAGTAGAACCCATATCATTGGCGCCAAAGGCTAAGGCGATTTGTCCTATCTTTGGTCCCTGGGTAACCCAGGAAGCCTGGATATTCTTAAAATTATGCAACACAATCCTTGAAATGGCAAGTGTCTTCAAATACTCATATCCACCTACCTCACGACCACTCAGAATGGTATTTTGCGGTTGATATGTCCAGGGAATAAATGCGGTAAATCCACCTGTTTCATCCTGCAAATCCCGTATTTTCAGCAGATGCTGGGCCCTGTCTGCGATTGACTCAATATGTCCAAACATCATCGTGGCGGTGGTTTTCATCCCAAGTTGATGAGCCGTTCTCATTACCTGTAGCCATTGAGCCGATGAGCATTTATTCGGGCTTAACTGTTGGCGAATCTTATCGACTAAAATCTCCGCTCCTCCACCAGGTATCGAATCTAACCCGGAGGCGATTAATCGAGAGAAAGTGGTTTTAATGTTCAGGTTTGATTTTGTCGCAAAATGGACAATCTCCGGCGGTGAAAATCCATGGATATGAATTTTGGGAAAGGCAGTTTTAATTCTCTGCAACATCTCTTCGTAATATTCAATCTTAAATTCAGGATGTAACCCGCCTTGCATCAGGATTTGGGTCCCACCTGATTTAATGGTTTCTTCGAGTTTATCCCTTAATTCCTCCCAGCTCAAGAAATACGCATCCCGGCTATTAACATCCTTATAAAAGGCACAAAATTTACATTTCGAGAGACAGACATTGGTATAATTTATATTACGGTCGATGATGTAGGTAACGACATTATCCGGGTGAAGTCGGGCCCGGATAGCATTGGCTATCTTCCCCAGTTTGAGAATATCCTTTTCTTGAAACAAGGTAATTGCCTGGTCAAAATCTATCCTCTCGCCGTTTAATGCCATATCTAAAATTTGAGGTAGTGCAGAACTCAATTTCTCGCTCCTTTTCTATAAGTTTATGTTTGAGGGCAAGATTTGCAAATTTCAAAATCCCTTTTAATTCTAATCGGCGAAGGTCATACCCAATAATCTGCTTTAAATAATTACTCACTAATTCCTTATTCAGGGACATCCTTTCCGATTCGTTTCTAACTATCTCATCTAAATTTCGTATTCCAAATTCCTTGCTTTCAACAATAAGATTAACTATTTTCTCGTAATCTTCCAATCCATCCCTGATTACCCAAAAGGCATAGACAAATGGTAATTGAGTAAGTTTATACCACTCCTCACCCAAATCCATGGATTTACCTGATGTGGTTAAAGGCTGGTCACCGATTAAAAGAACAGCCTCATTTTCTTCTAAGACTTGAGGCAATACCGGCGTAATTTCTTTAAACAAGGGTGAAATAGAATATAGCTCACTAAGGATAATTCTCAGCAGAGCAACAGATGTTGATGAGCCTTTATCTACGGCTACTTCTTTGATGCTCGAAATAGTATCCTTATAGAATAGTTTTACACTGGCCACTTTGCCATAAGAAGAAATGCAGATTTTAGGGATGACAAATTTACCTATTCCACGAAAATAATCGATAGTAGGGATTATCCCGACATCTATCTGTCCACTTTTCAATAAACCAGATAGAGTAGATGGATATTCATAAACCAGTTCTACTGATTTATCTATAGCGAGGCAAGCCTCTAACTTATATATAAGTGGTTTAACATTTAAAAAAGGTATAGCGCCTATTTTCATCTTAATCTTTTTGCCTTACATAACAGGGGGCAGGGGTCAGGAATGTAAGCGTTCAGGTGTCAGGTATCAGCAGTCAGGTAAAGAGAAAAGTTAGGAAAAGAAAGTTTTTCTCTGAGGTCTCTCTTTACCTGATACCTGACACCTGATACCTGAACGCTTACATTCCTGCCCCCTGAAATTATTATAGCATTTATGGTATGATTTTGCAAGGGAAATGTAAAAAATGCTTGACTTTTAAGCTTTATTATTGTATTCTATTGATAAGGAGAAAGATAAAATGCACGAAGGGGATATTAAAAGAGATGATGTTATGTGGGAGATAAATATTACTCCCTTGACAGATGTGTTTTTGGTCCTATTGGTTATTTTTATGGTTGCTACACCTTTACTTATCCAGTCGGGGGTAAAGGTGAATTTACCTTCATCAACGGTAACAGAGCCACAACAAGAGGGAATTATTATTACAATTACAAAGGATAAAATATATGTAGGTAAGCAAGAAGTGGCAGGTGAGGAATTATTTAATCATCTCAAGGCAGAAATTGAAAAGGAAAAGGAAAAATTTGTCATCATCAATGGAGACAAGGATATTCTTTTGGGTAATGCAGTCAAAATAATGGATATAGCCAAAGTAGCCGGGGCACAAAAGATTGCCATTGCCACCCAACCCAAAGAACTCAAAGAGTTAGAATGGAAATAAATCTTAAGGTTGACTACATAATTACAAAAAAATTATAATAATGATTGACAAAAATGTGGTAATTGGGTATAATATAAACAGGTGCGGGAGTAGCTCAGTTGGTAGAGTACAACCTTGCCAAGGTTGGTGTCGAGGGTTCAAGTCCCTTCTCCCGCTCCAAATATGGGGCTTTATGTAATGGGTTAGTTATTAAGAAATCCCACAATAACTAACCCATTATTGTCTGTCTCTATCAAAGTAATTAAAAATTATGAATTAAAAATTAAAAATTGAGGAAGGAAAAAACAATTTATGGTTTTTAATTCATAACTGAACTTTTGCAAATTTTGCAGTCATTCACGGCTTGAAATTTGAAATTGGAAAGTAGAAATTAGGAAAAGAGAGGAGAATCGTATCTATTTTCCCCAATTTCCAATTTCTAATTTCAATGTCCTGTGAACAGCTATATTTAATGAAAGGTGGTATTTTACTGGGTTTCTACAAAATTTGCAAAAGTTCAGTCATAATTCATAATTCATAATTTTAATTATACGAGGAGGATTGATACAAAAGGTGTGTATAAATGAATAAATTATTAATATTCTTGACCATAATATTAATTCCCGGTTTAACCCTGTCTGAGGGATATGACCCAAAGCATGGAAGGGTTGATGAGTATTTAAAACAAGCATTTAGTTTGTACAACTGTGCAGAATTTGATGAGGCTATTTGCTTGTATAAAAAGGCATTGGACATAAAACCTGACCATTCACAAACATGGTATTGGCTGGGCCGGAGTTATTACCGGACAGGACAGATGGAACAATTTTTCTCTGCCTGGGATAGATTTATAAGATTAAGCAAGGAAGATACCTCTGAGATTAAGCGAAAGATGAAGATGTATTTAGAAATCCCTGTAAGTTCTAACATATATGAATCCTTAGATACTATCGAGGCCAATAAAATCGAAGAAGCTACATTTTATAATCCTGCTGGGATAGCTATAGATTCAGCGGATAATCTTTACCTGTGTAGTTTTGGCAGTAATGCTATCTTGAAATTCTCATCGTTGGGCAATTATTTATTACAATTCCCAGGTTTTAAACCTGTCCCAGGTTTAAAACCTGTTGGGCAAAAAGAAACCTTGAGTAAACCTTATAGCATTGCTTTAGACATGGAAGATAATATCTATGTAACCGACTCGGGTAATAATCAGGTGCAAAAGTTTGATTCCAATGGAAATTTCTTGATGAAATTTGGCCAAGAAGGTAAAAATAAAGGTGAATTTATAAGCCCTAAAGGAATCGCTTTAGATAAAGAGGCAAAGATTTATGTAGTTGATAGCGGCAATAGTAGAATTCAGATATTTTCTAAGGAAGGGAAATTTATAGGGAAAATTGGTGAAATGGGAAAAGGCAAGGATAAACTCCTTAATCCTATCGGTATAGCCTTAGACGAAAAAAAGGGGATTTGGATAATTGAGCAGGGGGGCAAATATCTGAAAAAATTTGCCGGCTCAGGTAATTTTCAAAATAGTTTTGCTCTCCCGCAAGAAGGATTAACACCTGGAGGAATAATTTATGGAGGGGATGGAAAATTATACATTGCCTTTTTACAAGGGCTTATTTTTAAGTTTAATATTGAAACAGAAATTTGGGAAGGGCTCACCGTAGGCTCAAAACTCTCATCCCCTTGCGGATTAGCCATGAATAAATATGGATTATTGTATGTAACTAATTTTGATAAGAATTCCATCTCGATTTTTATGCCTGATGGATTTAAAAAAACACAGTTTGATGCCCTTGTCAAAAGCATAGATACAAGTCATTATCCAACTATTACTATGCCGGTGCTCATTACGACACAAAACAAAGCACCCCTGAATTGTTTAACTGTCAATAATTTCAAGGTAGAAGAGATGAACAGATGGATGCGTCCAATAACTATTAGTGCCCCATTACTCGACAATGAATATTGCGTTACAACCTTTATTATTGACACATCTAAGAAAATGACTAAGTACAAAAATGATGTTCAAAGGTTGCTGAATAAATTTATTAATGACCTGAATGGTGGCGTTTCGGCAGTATCTCTCATTGGTTTTGATGAGAACATAGAACAGATTCAACCAATTACCCGAAATAAAACAGCCCTAAGAAACAGCATAGAGAGATTAGCCTTTGATAAACATAAGGATAAAGATACCATTTTTTCAGCAATCAGACTTGGAATTGACAATATGACTAATTTGATATGTAGAAAGGCTATTTGTTTAATAGTCTGCGGGGATGAAATAGAGGAAGGAACATTATTTAAAGAATGTAGTTTTTATGCTAAAAATAATCATATCCCCCTATTTGTTATTGATTATCGGCTACAAAATCAAACTAACTCATTAAAAAATTTAGCCGAACTTAGTTTGGGAGATTATTATTTGGCCTATAAATCGGTTGAGGCTCAAAAACTCTATAAAACTATTGTCCAGGAAACTAAAAAACAACATGTTTATCTTATTTCTTACCAAACATCTCAGGAACAATGGGCAGGAGAATGGGTAGATGTATCTGTTTCTGCGGGGCATGAACATCTCTATGCCAGGGATAAAATAAATTATATTGTGCCAGCGGGAAAAGGTATGGATAAGAAGATTATTGAGAAGATAGAGCAAAGGATTAAGAAAAAGGAATTAGAAGAAATAGCTAAAGAAAAAGAAGAAGGAAAAGAGGCTCATAAGAAGGCTGAAGGTCATGGTGGCGGAGGAGGTCATGGAGGAGCGGCTAAACCGGAAGGTTTTTCTAAATTACCAAAGGGTGAGGAGGCAATTGACCTTGAGATGAATGAACCGATAAAGGAAAAATTCATTTCTGATGATGCGGCGGCTAAACCCGCTGGTGGACATGGAGGAGGACATTGAACGGGCGATTTGAATCTGAAAGAAAAAAAATGGTTGAGGAGCATATTATCAGGCGAGGGATTACTGATGAGAAGGTAATAGAGGCAATATTAAAGGTCCCGCGTGAGTTATTCGTAGAAGAGGCTTTTCAGGAAAAGGCTTATGGCGACCATTCCTTACCTATTGGCTGTGGACAAACTGTCTCCCAACCTTTTATGGTTGCTTTGATGACACAATATTTAAAACTATCCGGCACGGAAAGGGTATTAGAAATAGGCACAGGCTCAGGGTATCAAGCCGCAGTATTAGCGGAATTAGCTCAAAAGGTCTATACCATCGAACGGGTAAAAACCTTATTTGAAAAGGCACAAAAAATACTTTCAGAAAAATTAAGATATAAAAATATTGTGACGGTTTTTGGTGATGGCACCTTGGGTTTAGCCAACTTTGCCCCTTTTGACCGAATCATTGTCACGGCGGCGGCACCTGAGACACCTAAAATATTAACAGACCAATTGGCAAATAACGGTATTTTAGTTGTTCCGAAAGGGGATAAATTCCTGCAAACATTAACCATTATTACCAAAAGAGATGGTGAATTACTTATTCAAGATGCTGGAGGTTGTGTATTTGTGCCATTAATTGGTAAATATGGCTGGAGGGAAGAGGTAAATGGTAATCGGTAATCAGGTAATCGGTAACAGCCAATAGTCACTTTTTCTTTACCGATAACCTGATTAGGAACTGTTAAAAAATAACTGTAACGGGTGCGTGTCCAATTTGTGGGT
>JASEHU010000068.1:1303-9127 GCA_030018635.1 bacterium | reverse complement strand
AAAACTTCATAATTCTACATTCTACATTCAATATTCTACATTCAATATATCCTAACTGATGTCTAATGTATGTCTGAAGTCTGAAATTATAGTGATAAGAAAAACTATTTTCAGGAGAAAAGATATGTCCCGAGCAAAAATTTATATTACCTTAAAAAAAGGTATTTTAGACCCACAGGGGGTTACGGTAAAAAAGGCACTCGATTCACTGGGATATAGTGGCATAGAAGATGTTCGGGTGGGTAAGTACATGGAAATAAAGGCGGATGGACTAAATAAGGATATTATTCAACAAATGTGTGAGCGGCTATTGGCTAATCCGGTTATTGAAGATTACAGATTTGAGATTGAGGAGGTTGAGTAATTATGAATTAAAAATTATGAATTATGAATGAGGAAAAAAAAGACAATAAATTCTTAATCTTATAATTCATAATTCATAATTCATAATTTTTAATTATACAAGGAGGTGAAATAAGAAGGAGAAGAAGGGAAGTGGAATTAAAATTTTTCACTTTTCACTTTTCACTTTTCACTTTATGAAATGGGGTGTCATTGTTTTCCCGGGTTCAAATTGTGACCATGATTGCTATTGGGTACTAAAACATTCATTTAATCAAGAGGTGGAGTATATCTGGCATAAAGAAACGAATTTAGCGGGATATGATTGCCTGATTTTACCTGGTGGATTTTCTTATGGGGATTATTTACGCACTGGGGCAATTGCTCGATTCTCAAGGGTGATGCTGGAGGTCGAAAAATTTGCCAATCGCGGGGGAATAATTTTGGGTATATGTAATGGCTTTCAAATCTTACTTGAGGCAGGGTTTTTGCCAGGGGCAATGCTCCGCAATAAAAACCTGAATTTTATATGTAAATATGTTACCATTAGAGTGGAAAATGAGCAACCCCCTTTTACTAACCTTACCTCGAAAGGCAGGATTTTAAATATGCCGATTGCTCATATGGATGGTAATTACTATGCAGACAAAGCCACTTTAGAGGAATTAAATCGAAATAATCAGGTGATATTTCGGTATTCAACTAAAGATGGTCGATGTCCTGTCGATGCCAATCCAAACGGCTCGCTCGATAATATCGCTGGGATATGCAATCGGGAGGGGAATATTTTAGGGATGATGCCTCATCCAGAGCGATGTATTGAAAAGCAGTTAGGGAGTGAGGACGGACGGGTGATATTTGAATCTATAATGGCAAGTGTTTAGATTTAATTAAAAATTATGAGTTGAAAATTGGAGAATTAGAAAATAAATTGGGTCATTCGTAAATAAGTTGCAAAGATTTATATAATAGATTGATAAATAAGGAGAAAGAAAAAATATTGACTACCTGAAAAAGAAGGAGAGACAAATGCCAACTATTTCTATGTTTTATGGTATCATAATTAGGATGTATTGTTCACCAGGTGAACATAGTCCCCCACATCTTCATGCATATTATCAGGATTATAAAGCTGTCGTCAATATAAATACCTGTGAATTGATGGAGGGAAAACTGCCTCCGAAACAGATGAAACTTGTATTAGCGTGGGCTGAAATTCATAAAGAAGAATTACTTGCGGATTGGGAATTAGCAGCAAATGGAGAACTTCCATTCAAAATAGAACCATTAAATTGATGGAGGATAATTATGTATTTATCAGTAGTAAATGTAAAGCCGTTAGAAGGATATAAGTTACTTTTAACCTTTGAAAATAACGAAGAGAAGATTTTTGATGTATCTCCATACTTAAATATAGGAAGATTTTCAGAATTAAAAGATAAGTTTTTATTCAAAACAGCGAAAGTAAAATTTGATTCTATTAAGTGGGCGAACAGTTTAGATTTAGACCCAGAGTTACTGTATCATAAAAGCAAGAAAGCACCTAACTCATTGTTGCACTCGACTGCGGGGATTGAGGTGTGATTCTGGAAATTTTTATTGCTTAAAAAATTTTATTTTGTTCGTAAAGATTAGTGGTAATCCTCCCCACTGAGGGTGAGCGTTATATTGTGGACGGAAGAGGGGATAAATACGAAAGAACCAATAAATTTTAATTTATAGTTTTCAATTTACTTTATAATGAGGTAATTTAACAATGGAAATAGATAGTCTTCTTAGAATGATGATAGAGCGAGGTGCCTCGGATCTACAAATAAAGGTTGGCCGACCCCCGATTTTTCGGATTGGCGGGGATATTGTTGTTGATGATTCAGAGCGGGTAAGTAACTTAGATACAAGAGAATTAATAGAAATGATGTTGGATGATGAGCACAAGAAGAAATTTGAAGAGAGACGCTGGGTAGATATTAGTTATAGTGTTCATGGTGTCTCACGATTCAGGGTAAGTGTTTTTCATCAACGAGGGACTATTGCAGCGGTATTTCGCGCCATTCCCTTTGATGTGCCTACTATTGATTCATTAGGATTACCGGAGGTATTAAAGGATTTGGCTTTGGCTTCACATGGTTTAATTCTGGTAACCGGTCCTGCTGGTGCAGGCAAATCAACTACTTTAGCCGCCATGATTGAATATATCAATAAAAATCGACCCTGTCATATTATGACTATTGAGGACCCAATAGAATTTTTATATATGGATAAAATGGCTACTGTAACCCAGAAGGAGTTAGGGGCAGACGCCCTCTCTATGAATGATGCCCTGACAAGTCTTTTTAGACAGGACCCAAATGTCATCTTGATAGGCGAGATGCGGGATATAGATACCTTTAAGGTAGCTATCCACGCCGCTGAAACAGGACATTTAGCCTTGTCTACCTTACATACATCAAGTGCCGAACAAACTATAGATAGAATTGTAAGTATCTTTCCCTCTGACCAGCATCAGCAGATTCGGGTACAACTATCACTTACCTTACAAGGAATTGTTTCCCAAAGATTAGTTCCTCGGGCAGATGGAAAAGGACGGGTAGCGGCCTTTGAGGTTATGGCTTCATCACCCAGCGTAAGAAAGTTAATCGAAGACCACAACCTATCTAAACTCCATGAAACTATCTTTTCCTCAGTAACTCAGTATCGAATGCAAACCTTAGAGCAATCCCTGGCGGCATTACTTAAAAATGAGGCTATTAATTATAAAGAGGCTATTTCTGCCTGCAATAATGTTGATGAACTAAAAAGGGCACTGAGAAGTATAAATTTAGATGAACATATGTTCGAGGAAGGAAAGGGAGGAGATACATTGTGAAGACACTGGACTTCGCACAATCTGATGTCTATGGTCTACTGTCTGAATCACAAAGGAGGTATTAAAAACACGATGGATAATATGGATAACAAATCAAATAGTGATTTTTCGAAAATAGCCGCTAAGGCATGGGAAGATGAAGAAGAAAAACAAAGACTAAGAAGAGAACTAAGTGATACCCATAAGATTTTAATGGATCGCGAACGGAAGGTGGAGCATTTAGAACAGGCATTAGCCGATAGGGATGACAGAATAGTGGCACTTAAGCAAGAGATTGAAAAGCAAAAAGATGAATTCCAGAAAGAAAAGCTCAATACCCTTAAAAAAAGGGATGAATTGATAGAGACTCTTAAAAGGAGTTTGCATACTAAAGAAGAATTATTAGAGGCAGAAAGAACTAAAACCTTATGGCAATTTCTCTTCAAAAAAGGCTAAAGAAAGCCGAGGAAGGCTGAAGACTGAAGATTAAGAAGGAATAAACCATCTCGAAAAGTCTTTAGCCTATTTGCCTTCAACCTTTACCTTCCTACCTTCAGCCTATCTATCTCTACACCTTTTTTAAGAGGGAATTACCGCCAAAAACAAATGGAATGAACCACTAAATATCAGAGGCATTACCACAAATCGTAATCGGTTAGTTATTGGTGGATTTGCCGGTAATAAATTGCTTAACAATAGGATTTGTTGTCTTTCTTATTTCCTCAGGGGTGCCTATTTCAATGATTTTCCCATCATCAAGCATAGCAATTCTGTCCGCTACATAATAGGCAGAAACCATATCATGGGTAACCACAATAGAGGTTAAGGATAATTTTGCCTGTAATTCCCTGATTAACTCGTTTATGGCCGTAGCCATAATGGGGTCTATGCCGGTAGTAGGTTCATCATAAAGGATAATTTCCGGGTCCATAGCAATAGCCCTGGCCAGGCCAACCCTTTTTCTCATCCCACCACTTAAGGCAAAAGGCATCAAATTCTCTACCCCAGGCAACCCTACTAATTTCAGCTTTTCTGCAACTATCTTTGAAATGGTCTGTTTGTCTAATTTCGTATGTTCATCCAAAAAAAAGCCGACATTTTCACGCACCGTTAAGGAATCGAACAAAGCCGCCCCCTGAAATAACATACCAAATTTCTTTCTAACTTCATTTAATTGACTTTCATTAAATTTGGCAATATCTTTACCTTGAACCTCTATTTTGCCTTTATCCGGTTTTAGAATACCAATGATATGTTTTAACAACACACTTTTACCACAGCCGCTTTGCCCAATGATGACTAAAACCTCACCTTTATTTATGGTGATATTAACCCCTTTTAAAACAGGATATTCCCCAAAATTCTTAAATAAATCGGTTATGGTAATCATTGTTTAACTCCTCTAAAATGATTTTGGATTTTGGATTTTGGATTTTCGATTGAGGAATTTTATATCTTCAATTATCCTCAATCCTCAATCCAAAATCCAAAATCCAAAATCGAAAATTCCATACCTACAGCCTTCCCCCCTAAAAAAGCACTATAGTTAGGAAATAATCCATGACCAGGATAAGGACAATGGAAACGACGACAGCCGAGGTAGTCGCCTTGCCTACACCTTCTGCCCCGCCGGAGGTGGTAAAACCTTTATAACAACTGACGAGAATAATCATTGCCCCAAAAAACATAGTTTTTATCAACCCACAGATAATATCATCTGCCGCCAGGAAATCAACGGATTTATTCATATAAATGCGATGTCTGATACCAAATTGCCAGACACCAACTATATATCCGCCGAATATGCCAATAACATCAGCAAAGATAGTCAATACCGGCAACATGATAATGGCGGCTAAAAATCTTGGTGCGGCTAAATATTTTATAGGATTAACCGCTAATGTTGAAAGTGCATCAATCTGTTCGGTAACCTTCATACTACCTATTTCTGCCGCTGTAGAGGCACCGATTCTTCCGGCAACTATAATCGCCGTTAATACGGGTCCTAACTCCATAACCATACAGGCACTAACCAAACTTCCGGTATATACCTCTAAGGCAACTATTTTAAATTGTAGATAGGCCAGGTAGGCTAAAACCATACCCACAAATAAGGCCATAATACTGACGATGGGTAAGGTATTGACTCCGATTTGAACTAATTGATTAGTAAGATATTTAGGTTTGAATGGCGGTTTAAATATCTGGAGAATAATCTGGGGTAAAAAAAGACTCATTCCGCCTATTTCCTGAAAAAAATAATAAATTCTTTTTTTCATTTATTCCTCTACCTTAGCCATATTTTCAAATCTTGTATATTTTTTTATAAAGGCTAATTTTACTGTTCCAATAGGTCCGTTGCGTTGTTTGCCAATGATTATTTCGGATATGCCTTCATTTTCCGGGGTAGGTTTATAATATTCCTCGCGATAGACAAAGGCGACTAAATCTGCATCCTGTTCGATTGCCCCTGATTCGCGTAAATCAGACAATTGTGGTTTGCGGTCACCCCTTTTCTCTACCTCTCGTGAGAGTTGAGATAAGGCAACTACCGGAATATTCAACTCCCGGGCTAATGCCTTCAAAGACCGTGATATTTCGGATATTTCCTGTTGACGATTATCGATGGCCATTCTTCCCTGGATAAGTTGCAGGTAATCTATGACAATTAACCCTATGTTATATTTTGCCTTAAGTCTTCGCGCCTTAGCCCTTATTTCTAAAACCGGGGGGGCAGGGCTGTCATCAATATAAATAGGTGCCTCGGCTAAAACCCCAGCGGCGGTAGTAAGTTTAGGCCAATCCGCTTCTCCCAGGTAACCTGTTCTTAGTTTATGGGCATCTACCCGTGCCTCGGCACATAGCATTCTTTGAACTAACTGGTCTTTACTCATTTCTAAACTAAATAGACCAACAGGAATCTTTTCTCTAACGGCGGCATACTGAGCAATATTTAAGGCAAAACTTGATTTGCCCATAGATGGTCTTCCGGCAATAATTATTAAATCTGAGGGATGAAATCCGGCGGTAAGAACATCAAACTCAACAAAACCACTAGGGACCCCAATAACATACGCCTTTTTGGCATAGAGTTCCTCAATCATAGCAAAACTATCATGTAACATTTCGCCAATGTGAATAAAATCACGGCTTACCTTCCGCTGAACAATATTAAATATCAATTGCTCTGCCCGATCTAACATTTGGGCTATATTTTCAACGGGTTGATAGGCCATTGAGGCTATTTCCGTAGCGGCGGAAAGAAGCCCTCTGATGACTGCCTTTTCATTAACAATCTGAATGTAATATTCGACATTAGCCGCCGTAGGAACACTATTTAAAATAGTGGTTAGATAGATTGCTCCACCAATATTACTCAGTTCACCTTTCTTCTTTAATTCATTTGTTAAAGTAACTAAGTCAACCGGCTCATTTTTTTCAAACAGGTCGATAATAGCACTATAAATTTGGCGATGAGCGGTTTTATAAAATGCATCTTCGGATAAAGTCTCCACGGCTTTACAAATCGCCTCTTTATCCATTAACATTGCCCCTAAGACAGATGTCTCTGCCTCTATAGATTGAGGTTGAATCTTTTCGGCTATTATTCCTGGCACACTCATTTTTCACCCATTTTAAAAAAAGGGAATAGGTCTTATAGGCCATATATGACCTATAAGACCTATTCCCTTTTTTATTCCTTTACTACTCGTAGGCTAACCTTAGTTTCTACTTCCTTGTGAAGTTTAATTGGAATAGTATAGACCCCCAAGAGTTTTATTGGTTGAGAAATATCCACCATCTTTTTATCGATTTTAAAACCCTTTTTAGATAGTGCCTCAACAATATCCTCTTTAGTCACCGAACCAAAAATCTTATTTCCTTCACCTGATTTTCGATTAATGGTTATGGAAATATTTTTAAGTCCCTGACTGAATTCGAGGGCAGATTCTTTTTCTCTTTGAGCCAAAACAGCTATTCTTTTTTTATCTTCCTGGAGTTTTTTTAAGTTAGACTCTGTTGCGGGAATACCAAGTCCTTTTGGTATTAAAAAATTTCTGGCATATCCTTCCGATACATTCTTAATCTCACCCTTTTTACCGACTCCTGAAATATCATCTTGCAAGATTATTTGCATAGATTCATCCCTTGTTAAATTATTTTCAATCCAAATAACGCATTAATAAAACGACAGAGTGAGCAGAGATTATTTAAATATAAAAAATTCTATAATTCTCACGCAATTCCCTGGGTTATTTGTGGTTAATGCACAATCTGGATTTAAGTTAGGTACTGTAAAATTTTAAAACACAGAGCACAAAGCTCTATCGAGAAAGGCAAGAGAGGTCTAAAACTTACTCAACCTTTTCAAAGGAACCTCCCCAGACCCAACCTTGTATACCTTTATATGCCCCTTCAGTGGTAACTACCACTTTATAAAATCCCCTTGTTCTTTTTCCAAGATACTCAACTTGCGTTCCCTTCTCAATGGAATACTTCTTGTGGCTACTCGTGGGTCATTCCATTTGATATTGGGGGTATCTATGATAGAATCCAGGAGTCAGAATAAACCTCACTCCAGGAGCGCCTTTTTTATTCTGACTCCTGACTCCTGAATTCTGACTACTGGAGCACCC
>JASEHU010000068.1:0-1294 GCA_030018635.1 bacterium | reverse complement strand
TGACTCCTGAATTCTGACTACTGGAGCACCCACAATATCAAATGTTATGAACCACTCGGAGTATCTATTCTCAACCAGCAGACATGTTTACCATCGCTAATTACCTCTTGCGTAACTTTATATCTATCCCCTTTTATCCACCCAGTGACTCCTTTTGGTGTTTCTTTAAATTGGTTCTATAGTTTCTTCTTCCAGATAACTTTGCTTCGCAACATACTCCGTATTTTGGGACTCCGGAGTCCTCAATTTATTGAGGGTTTCTTGCTCAACTGGAGGGAGAGGTAATTCAGACTTACTTTTCAATAGTTCTCTAAGTTTAAATTGCAATGAAAACCGATGCACATCCCCAAGCCGTTCATAAGGTAGGAAACAATAATCAACCTGGAAGTTTCCTACTTTGAACCCACAACCTAAACTGATACCATTACCTAAGTCACTCCTCGAATTATATCCAGCTCTGACAAATAAATTATTAGTTACTTGATATTCTGTCCCAATCCCAAAATTTATATCATTATCTATTGGTCGGTTTATATCCAATGCTAAGATTACCCGATTATCCAATAGTTTATATGCTATGCCAAGTTTTAAATTTAATGGTAGAGATTCTTTATCTTTGATAAACTTAATCTTCGTTCCCAGATTAGAAATACACGCTCCAAGTGATAAATCCTCTTTTTTATACAATATCCCTCCATCTACTGCTACTGAAGAGGAAACTTCTTTTTCTAATTCTTGCTGGATAAATTTAAGATTAGCACCTGCAAAAAGATTTTCTTTTAATTTTTTCGCATAAGCAATTGATAGAGCTAAATCTCTTGCATCAAAATCTCCTAATGTCTGATTATTAATATCTTTTATCTTCATCTTACCCATTCCAAGATAATTTAAACTCATGCCAAATACTTTGTCATTATTATAGGGTTCTGCATACGCCAAAAATTCATAATTTACTTCTTCCAGCCAATCAGTATGCATTAAGCCAAAGGTTCTTTGTTTAATTTGTACAAGCCCAGCAGGGTTATAGTAAATACTACTGACATCATCTGCTACTGCACAAAATACCTCCCCCATAGCAGATGCCCTTGCACTTACTCCTACCTTTAAAAAATTAGCCCCTGCATCACCTGCCTTACTGCTTATTGCAAAAACCTGGATAGGGGATAAGATCAATCCTATCCCTACTATTGAAATTAACACTCTCCTTAACATTTTATTTACACCTCCTATGGTGAGTAATTAGGTGGTGTCCGTGAATAGCTAACTTGTGTAAAACAAGAGGATAAATTCATTT
>JASEHU010000067.1 GCA_030018635.1 bacterium | reverse complement strand
CTTCGCTGTTCCATAGATTAACCGTTGTAGATAATCCAATTGGTCTTCTACCTGAACCTCTATGATGAGTATTTCTCCCTTACTGTTTTCTACCAGCAAATCGACCCGATTAAATTTATCCTCTGCTGTTTCTTTATTTCCTTCACCCTCCAGGATATTTTTTATGGTTATATCTTCTTTAAGCAGTTCACTTAAAAAACCTTCCAGCACATCAAAATTAGCCTTACTCCTTAACAGCTTTTTTACTGCCCAATCAAATCTTATCAATCTTTTCATTTTATCCCCTTCTTAAATAAGCGTTCAGGTATCAGGTGTCAGGTATCAGGTAAAGAAAGAAACATCAGAGAAAAACTTCCCTTCCTTAACTTTTCTCTTTACCTGACTGCTGATATCTGATACTTGAACTTTTTACTCTTCATGAAATATTGCCCCACCAAATATAAATATCTCTGTGTCCTTTTTCTTCCAGGCATTTGCAGGAAGGCCGGCTTTATAGCAGGTATGCGTAAGAAATTCCTCACGATTCCAGCCCTGCTCGGTAGCTACCTGTGGCAGAAGTAATCCGGAATTGAACCCTTTAACAATGTAAATGCCGTGTTTGCCTACCTCAATCTGGTCAATATTATGTATTTGTGTTAATTCTGAAAGCACTGTAATCTCAATCTTTATTTCCTTTATTTCATCTGGAGTTACAGGGGAAAATCGTGGGTCTTCTGTTGAAGCGGCAATGGCCATTTTGCTTACTGCCTGAGCCAGAGGGGCAATAGGTTTGATATAACCAATACAGCCGCGTAATTGCTTATTTTTGGTCAGGGTAACAAATACCCCGGCAGGCTGTTGAAGTTCTGGATAATCATTTACCTCTACTGGTGGAATATGTCTGTGGGTAATATAATCCTGGATAGTATTCCTGGCAATCTTTAGTAATACTTGTTGTTCCTCATTATCTAATATCATCGCCTTGACCTCCTTTTGAGTAAAAATAACCGACCCATAACCAACTACCTTTGATTTATCGCCAATGACCGGTACATCGCCCGAATTGGCATAATTCAAGATAGAGGCTTTAGTTATTCCTGATTCCTTAGCTATCAGCATCAATGTCAGAACTGCTCCTGAGCCACAAAGCAGTGTCCCACAGTGTTCATGCGGCTCATTCAACCAGGCTACCAGTTTATCAATATCCATTCCTTCTATCAAAGAAAGGGTTGTTTTATCCACTTTATTAGCCACCTCATAAGGTGGGTAATGAGTCATATCCGATGAGGCGATATATAAAACCTTTTTACCGCCAATAAAACAAACATTACCAAGGCATGCCTGACTATTTGAAATAAGACTCTTAGCTAATATCTGGCAATCACTGGGGTTACTTATTAATATCGGCAATATTTTAAATTCCTTTAATAAAGTCTGCTGCAGGAACGGTATCTGGACTTCTAATGAATGTTCTTGTGTATGAGCCTCAGGCAAGGATTTAATCATTGGATTGGATTTGATAAGGGCAGAGGCTAATTCCGTATCCACCTTGACCAATCCAAGCGGTGTTTGATAATAATCATTAGTATCTACCGCAATACCATCAAAACGGGCATAATGACTCATACCGATTATAACTACGGTATCGAAGGAGCATCCCTCCAATTGTTTATATCCCTGTGCCGCTACCCCTCCGGAATAGACATAACCCGCATGAGGAACCATTAAGCCAATAATTTGCCCAGCAATCTTTTCGTGCTTTGCCTTTTCTAAGAAACCATTGATTTGATTTTTTAATTCAGTTGGGTTAGCAGGATAAAAAGCACCGGCTACGGCCGGTTGGCGAATATGTTGTTGAATTTCAGACTTTTTTGTATGAGTAGTATTTGTCTGTGAACAACCCTGTGTAGGTAATATTAAAGTTAAGGCTATTAATATTGATTTATACCACATTTTCCCCTCTAAATTGATTTCTGCCAGACTTGTCTGACACTATCCTCTTATTTTTCAGCAGCCTTTTCGGCTTTAAGTGGATATTCTTCCTCATTAAAGAATGCCTTTAATTTTTCCTCTAAAATTCGTGGGTTATCTCCGGCCTGAATAGATAAAACCCCGGTAACGATAAGGTCTCTTATAAAAACCTCAATCTCATTTAATTTTTTTAATTTGAGGGCAATAGGGATAAAGACTAAATTAGCGATAGCCACACCATAGAAAGAGGCAATAAAGGCAATAGCCAGAGAATGAACCGTAGTCATAATATCACCACCACCCATTTTGGCAAGCGCCCCGGTTAGTCCCATAATAGCCCCAAGAATACCCATTGTCGGGGCAATACCTCCGGCTGACATAAAAATATCCTCGCCTACTTTATGTCTATGTTTCATATTGGTTACTTCTATATCCAGCACCTCTTCAACCAATTCCGGGTCCACCCCATCTACCACTAACTGAATTCCTTTTCTAAAGAATGGTTCTTTTATATTTTCGATATCTGCCTCTAAGGCTAATAGTCCTTCTCTCCGTGCCTTTTGAGCAAAGGCAATCAGCGTCTCGATAATCTCACCCGGCTCTATCGGCTTATTAAACAAAAATACCATTAAATATGCCGGTGTTTTCATTACTTCTTTCATAGTGAACATAGCCATGGTCGCCAGAACCGACCCTGAACCAATGATGACTATACCGGGAATATTCAGATACCCTGACCCGATTATGCCCATTTCCTCAAGAAGCACTGCCAATACCAACGCCCCACAACCACCAACTACACCAATAACACTGGCTAAATCCATAGCTTCTCTTTCCTCCAAATTAATAAAAACTCAATACAGCCTATAACCTAATTCTATCTTATTTTACGCCCAAAATCCTCATTTTATAGAAAGAACGATAAACGAAAATCAAGGCAATCAGAAAGAACACTACAGCCAGGCCTGTTTTCAACCCTTGATTGGTCATGGTTACGGCAATTTCCGTTGCCAATAGGCCAAATAAGGTTGTGAACTTAATAACCGGGTTCATCGAAACCGAAGAGGTGTCTTTGAAGGGGTCACCTACAGTATCACCTACAACGGTTGCCTCATGAAGGGGTGTATTCTTTTCTTTTAGAGTGACTTCGACAATCTTTTTGGCATTGTCCCAACAACCACCGGCATTGGCCATAAAGATTGCCTGGAACAAACCAAAAAAGGCAATACCAATCAGATAGCCGATAAAGAAGTAGGGGTTGAAGAAAGAGAGTGCCAGGGTCATAAAGAAAATCACGATGAAGATATTAATCATCCCCTTCTGGGCATAAATGGTACATATCTTGACGACTTCTTTACTGTCTTTAATCGAAGCCTCCTTTTTTTCCAGATTGATAGTCTCCTTAATGAAGACAACGGCACGATAGGCACCGGTGACAACAGCCTGAGCAGAGGCGCCGGTGAACCAGTAAATCACACAGCCACCCATAAGAAGACCAAGGACGATTTCCGGCTGAACCAGGCTCAGGTGGGTAATAACATTCCCGAAAAGCCGTTCCAGCAGAATGATGATACCAAAAACCATGGTGGTAGCACCGACAACAGCGGTGCCGATAAGTACCGGTTTGGCTGTGGCTTTGAAGGTATTTCCTGCCCCATCAGCCGATTCCAGGTAGTGTTTGGAATGTTCGAAATCCGGCTCAAAACCAAAATCTTTCTTAATCTCTTTATTCACCTCAGGGATAGATTCAACCATTGAAAGTTCATAAATTGACTGGGCATTATCCGATACAGGACCAAAGCTATCCACGGCAATGGTAACCGGCCCCATACCTAAGAAACCAAATGCCACCAGACCAAAGGCAAATACAGGAGCGGCAAAGAGAAATTCTGGGGGCATCAACGACGAAATTGCAGGATTCTTTGAGACGAGATAGGCAATAAACATCAATACCATGATAGTCAAACCTTGCCAGAAGGCCGAGAAGTTTCCAGCTACAAATCCGGAAAGGATATTCAGTGATGCTCCTCCCTGTCGCGAGGAATTGACCACTTCTTCACAATGTTTGGATTTTGTGCTGGTAAATATCTTGGTAAGTTCAGGAATCAATGCACCAGCGATAGTCCCGCAGCTGATGATGATGGATAACGCCCACCACAGTGTGCTGTATTCACCCGTTAGATTCCCCAGCAGAAGATAACTTGCCCCAAAGGTTACAAGAATAGAAACCGTTGAGGTAATCCAGACTAAGTTTGTCAAAGGATGTTCAAAATCAAACTCTTTTTTCTTTTTGAAAAGGGCAGAGCTGATACCGGCATTTGCAAAATAAGAAAAAAGGGAGGTAATAATCATCAAAATACGCATGGCGAATATCCAGACAATCAGTTTGCCACCCATTTCTTGATTACCAAACAGAGCCAGGGCTAAAAAGGCAATCAAGGCTACACCGGTTACACCATAAGTTTCAAAACCGTCTGCCGTAGGACCAACGCTGTCACCCGCATTATCACCGGTGCAGTCAGCAATAACACCAGGGTTTTTGGGGTCATCTTCAGGAAGATGGAAAACAATCTTCATTAAATCAGAACCAATATCGGCAATCTTGGTGAAGATACCACCGCAGATTCTCAAGGCACTGGCACCAAGGGATTCACCAATCGCAAATCCAATAAAGCAAGGACCAGCCAATTCCTTCGGAATATATACCAGAATGAGAATCATAAAAAACAGTTCTACGCTAACCAGCAAAAGTCCAACGCTCATACCCGAACGCAGACAGATACTGACGATATCCATAGGATTTGCCCGAAGGGAGGCAAAAGCCGCCCTTGAATTAGCCACGGTATTGATTCTAATCCCAAACCAGGCCACACTATAAGAACCAAGAATTCCTACAATAGAGCAGAAAAGGATGATGGCTACATTATTTATCGGTGTAGCCTGCAAGGCTGAGAAGTAATAAACAATACAAATGGCAATTAGCACCCAGAGAGCCATCAGAAATTTACCCTGCTGGGTCAGGTAGGTCTTGCATGTTTCCCAAATCGTATTGGATACGGCTAGCATTGCCTTGTGAGCCGGCAAGTTTTTGGTCTGGAAATATTGGATGATACCAAAAAACGCACCAATTACACAAATTACCAGACCCCAATTAAGAATCGTTATACCACCAAGGGAATTGCCTGAAACATTAAAAACAACCCCGGACAGGTCCGGCAGATTAATATCTGCTTCCCCTGCAAATGCCATCGAAACCATCAAAAGAAGATCAGTCACAATAACCCCTAAAAACAACAAACCATATTTAATCTTACCCATCAATAAATATCCTCCTAACCTCATGGTATTGGAAGCCTCAACGAGTTTAAGGATATTTTCCCCGAGCAAGTTCGGGCTTCCGTAAAATTCAAGTTTTTATTTTTTAAATAATATAGCATAGATAAATAAGTATGTCAAGTAAAAAAATTAAAAATGTTGTAATCGGTCAGTGATTAGTGAGGAAAGGAATAGGGAATAGCCAATAGAAAATCAGGAAAGAGAAATCAGGAAATATTGCCTCTTCCCTGGTCCCTATTGGCTATTCCCTATTTTATTCTTTATTCCACTCCCTACTAATTTACTGACCAATTACAGATTTTGTAAAAATTTCTCTTGACAAATTCACCAGAATATAGTATTACTATAAGTATTAAGAAATTAACTTAAAAAACAGGGGGATTAAAATGAACAAGATTGGGAGGGGGTTATTCTGGATATTGATTACAGCAATAGTTGTGTTATGTAGTTATAATGTTTTTGCCCAAAACCTGCCACTTCCTATTCCTAAGGTAAATATAGGCATAGAAGAGGCAAAAAAGCCTGGCGATATCGCCTTAGCTCTCCAAATACTACTTCTTTTGACGGTTTTAACCTTAGTTCCAAGTATCATTATGATGATGACCTCGTTTATACGAGTAATCATTGTTCTCTCATTTATCAAGCAGGCATTAGCCACCCAACAAGCACCTCCTCAACAGATAATTACAGGATTAGCCCTATTTTTGACATTTTTTATCATGGCACCTACCATAACTGAGGTAAATAAAGTTGCCCTCCAGCCATATTTGGCCGGGAAAATGACCCCCGTGCAGGCAATAGAAAAAGGGGCAGTTCCTTTTCGTGAATTCATGTTTAAACAAACCAGGGAAAAAGACCTTGATTTATTTCTTGGAATGAGCAAATTACCAAGACCTAAAACCCGCGCAGATGTCCCAACCTATGTACTCATTCCGTCATTTATGGTAAGTGAATTAACCTATGCCTTTCAAATGGGCATTGCCCTTTTTATACCGTTTTTAGTTATTGATATGATTGTGGCCAGTGTGTTAATGTCTATGGGAATGATTATGTTACCGCCGGTGATGATCTCACTACCATTTAAAATACTTTTGTTTGTCATGGTCGATGGCTGGAATTTGTTAGTCAAGTCTTTAGTGCTAAGTTTTCACTAAATTTGGTTTGAGAATAAGTCATATAGGTCATATAAATCTTATTCTTCAAAGGAGGCAATTATGACCGAAGGATTAGCCATTCAATTAGCCCAGGAGGCATTATTTTATACCATCTTGGTTTCTGCACCGATGTTAGGGATAAGTTTAATTGTAGGATTAGTAGTAAGTATATTCCAGACGGCTACTTCTATTCAGGAAATGACGATTACATTTGTCCCAAAGATAATTGCCACACTTTTAGCGGTTTCTATATTTGGCTTGTGGATGTTACGGACATTAGTTGAATATACCACGCGATTAATTAGTATGTTTCCTAATTTAGTTGGGTGAAAGTAGGTGTTCAGGTGTCAGGTATCAGGTGTCAGGTAGGAAAAAGATAGGAGTTAAAGAAAAACTCCCCCTTCCTCTACCTGATACCTGATATCTAAATGATTAGGATGGATTAAATAAACTATGGAAGTATTTGTCAGCCAATTCCAAAACTTTTTTTTAGTTTTAGCCCGGGTTTCAGGGATATTTGTCATGGCGCCTTTTTTCGGCAGTCTGAATATTCTGCCACGGATAAAGGCAGGATTATCACTATTTATCTCTTTGACCATATTTGGAGTAGTCAATAAACATATTCATATTGTTCCCAATGACTTACCTACATATAGTCTTATGGTTTTCTCAGAGGTAGCCATTGGTCTAATTATTGGATTTATGGCTACATTGGTGATGTCTTCCTTTCAAATATCCGGAGAGTTGTATAGTGTTCCCATGGGATTTGGAATTGTAAATACCATTGACCCCTTATCACAGGTAGAGCAACCTATTATCAGTCAGATTATTGGTTTATTTGCCTTATTGATATTCTTAAGTTTTGGTGGACATCATATGATGCTTATATCTGTTTGTAAAAGTTATGAAATAGTGCCGATATTGACCTTAGATTCTTGCAATATTGTGGTCAAAACAATTATAACTACCTTTGCCGCTATGTTTTTAACGGCGGTAAAGATTAGTATGCCTGTTATAGGGGTATTATTTTTGGTTACATTAGGTATGGGCTTATTAGCCAAAGCGGCACCGATGATAAATATTATGGTTTTAGGTTGGGCAATAACCATTGTTACCGGAATGATAACCTTGATTTTTTTATTCCCTTTGTTATCTAAAGTAGCTGTGGATTTATTTGAGCAATTATTTTATGATATTGATAATCTTTTCATTGTTTTAGGAAAGGTAAAATAAGATGATACTAATTAAATTTTCGATTTTCGATTTTCGATTTTCGATTTTCGATTTCTTCAATCCAAAATCCAAAATCCAAAATAAAGAATTTGATTTACAACTATTTGCCAGAGCCGAAGATGACGGCAGGACAGAAGAACCAACAACACGGAAAATCCAGCGCGCTCGGGCAAGAGGACAAGTCTCTAAAAGCAAAGAACTTACTGCCGCCGGCATATCATTAATTACTATCCTTATCTTTACTTTAATTGGCTATTTTATGTTCACGGAAATAGTAAAATTTCTCCAGAATTCTCTTTCACAACTTCATACTAATACCATTAGTTACAGCAATTTCTCACAAATACTTAACTTTACTCTTATCATCTTTTTAAAGATAACCTTACCCATTATGCTTATTGCCTTATTTGCCGGATTATTATTTGAGATAATGCAAGCAGGAATTTATTTTGCACCATTAGCACTTATGCCTGATTTCACAAGATTAAAACCCAATTTTCCCCGCGTTTTTACCCGACTTATTCCCTCTAAAGCGGCCTTAATCGATTATGGCAAGACATTTTTTAAAATAGCGGTCATTACCATTATTACCTATCAGATAATAAAAAGCAACTATTCTGATATACTTTTGTTAATAGAAACAGATTTAGTCAAAGGATTTTTCTTGATAGCTAATTTAGCCTTTAAAATTGCCCTCTGGGTAGCTATATTTTTATTACTTATGAGTATTTTTGATTATTTTCATCAACGTCATGAGTTCAAGCAAAACTTAATGATGTCAAAACATGAATTAAAGGATGAATGGAGACAATTAGAAGGTGACCCATTGATGCGTGGCCGGGTTAGAGAAAGAATGCGACAGATGGCTACAAAGAGAATGATGGCTGAGGTCCCCGGGGCAGATGTAATTATCACTAATCCTATACATCTGGCCTTGGCTATTAAATATGAATCTGCGGCTATGCGGGCACCAACAGTTGTAGCTAAAGGAAAAGACTTAATCGCACAACGAATTGTTGAAATAGCCAGAGGATATAATGTGCCAGTGGTAGAAAATAAGCCATTGGCCGAGGCATTGTTTGAGACAGTAGAAATTGGTGTCCAAATTCCTGCCGGACTTTATCACGCCGTAGCAGAAATATTAGCCTATGTCTATCAACTAAAACAGAAAAAACAAACGGCATAAAATGGAAACAGCAACTAATGCTCTGTCACTATTCAATTAATGGATTATAATTACTGAACTATAGTTTTTACAGAACATTGAAATTAGAAATTGGAAATTAGGGCTTCAATTCTCTCTCCAATTTCTAATTTCATAATTCTTATATTCCATTTTGGCAAATAATTGCACTCCATCAATTGAGGTGTGACAAAACACTAATGGTTCATTCCATTTGTTTTTGGAGGTAATTCCCCCTTAAAAAAGGGGGTTAGGGGGTTGTATTTTAGGAGAAAGGGACAACCCCC
>JASEHU010000066.1:8382-9197 GCA_030018635.1 bacterium | reverse complement strand
CTTTACCCACAAATTGGACACGCACCCGTTACAGTTATTTTTTAACAGTTCCTTAGGTAAATGGAGGATAATATGTTTATTACACTTGAAGGGTCTGAGGGAAGTGGAAAGACTACGCAATCGACATTGTTGGCTAAGGCATTGCAAGAGGAAGGGTTTGATGTCATTGCGACCCATGAGCCGGGTGGAACCAGGATAAGTCAACAAATACGGAGGGTTTTATTAGACCCGGCAAATACCGGTATGACTACCTTAACTGAACTATTTCTGTATTTAGCCGCCAGGGCTCAACATATAAAAGAGGTTATCAAACCTGCATTAGAGGAAGGTAAAATAGTTATCTGCGACCGCTTTATCGATGCCACATTGGCTTATCAAGGCTATGGCAGAGGATTAGATAAGGAGGCTTGCCTCGTTGAATTAATTCAAAAACTTAATTTATTGGTTATTGAAAATATTAAGCCGAACTTAACCTTTATATTAGATATTGACCCTGCCCAAGGACTAAAAAGGGCGATTAACATTCCTAAAGACATCTATTCTGAAGGCATGGGTGATAGGATTGAGCAGGAGGAACTTGAGTTTCATCAACGGGTTCGGGAGGGGTATTTTGAGATTGCCCGCCAGGAACCACAAAGGGTAAAGATAATTAATCGAGGGAAAGGAATAGAGGAGACTCACCAAATCCTCATAGGATATGTTCACGAGATTTTAAAGCATAAATGAGTAACCGCCCAGTTAACGGTGGGGAGATGTAATGCCATAGTGGGTCATTCCATTTGATATTGGGGGTATCTATGATAGAATCCAGGAGT
>JASEHU010000066.1:0-8001 GCA_030018635.1 bacterium | reverse complement strand
GGTAGTGGGTCATTCCATTTGATATTGGGGGTATCTATGATAGAATCCAGGAGTCAGAATAAATCTCACTCCAGAAGCGCCTTTTTTATTCTGACTCCTGACTCCTGAATTCTGACTACTGGAGCACCCACAATATCAAATGTCAGATTGTGCGAAAAGTCATTTTAATCTTACGAGAATACAGTTAAAATGTAGAATGTAGAATATTGAATGTAGAATGTCGAAGGAAAGCAGGAAAAATACTAAAACTTCATAATTCTACATTCTACATTCAATATTCTACATTCAATATGTCCTAACAGACTTCAGACTTAGGAGAAGACACTCCATGGACTAATTTCCTCCACAGAAAAGTCTGAAGTCTGATGTCCAGTGTCTGAATCACAGATAATTGATAATTTTAATATGGAGGTGAGGAATTATGTTAGTTATTCCGGCAATAGACTTAAAAGGGGGAAGGGTTGTCAGGTTAGTTCAAGGCAAACCAGAGGCGGAAACCGCTTATTCAACCAATCCGGTTGAGGTGGCTAAGATGTGGGAAGAAAAAGGGGCAAAATTATTACACATAGTAGATTTAGATGGGGCTATCTCCGGTAAATTAGAAAATTTAGGTAAGGTTCAAGAAATTATCTCACAGGTTAAAATTCCTGTTCAATTAGGTGGTGGAATCCGTGATTTAAAAACGGTTAAAGGTGCGTTCGATATAGGTGTATCTCGAGTGATTATCGGCACAAAAGCCGCTATTGACCCTGATTTTATCAGGGCTGTCACCGCTCAATTCAAGGAGAGAGTAGTTGTTAGTATCGATGCTAAAGGTGGAAATGTAGCCATTTGGGGTTGGCAACAAATGACCGAGTATTCTGCGGTTACATTAGCACAGGAGATGAAACAAATAGGTGTGAGGGAACTAGTTTATACAGATATTACTCGTGATGGTATGCTTGAAGGACCTAATTTCGATGCCATCCGTAACTTCGCCCAGTCAATCAAAATGAGGGTTATTGCCTCTGGCGGGGTTTCTTCATTAGAGGATATTAAAAAATTAGTTCCTTGCAGTCAATTGGGAGTAGTCGGTATAATTATTGGTAAGGCACTTTATACCCAGGATATTAAATTGGAAGAGGCAATTGAGGTAGCTAAGGAAATTTCTACTTCAACTACTTCACCGGGTGCTCAAATAAGAAGATTTCCACCCAGGAGTGAGATGAAATTATACTAATGTATAGTATTCGTGATATCACTCAAAGATAAAATTGGAAATTAGAAATTGGAAATTAGAAATTAAGTCTTCGCTTAAAAGGTAATAATTGATAATCTTGGCCCTAAATTAAATGCGTTTATCAACAGTACAATAAGAATAAAGGCCTAATTTCCAATTTCTGATTTCCAATACACATAATGGAAGGTAGGTTAACATGCTGAAAATCGCTGTCTTAGGTGCGGGTGGCTTGGGAAAAGCCGCAGCCAAGATTATTGGAATGAAACAAGAAATGAGGTTAGTGGCTATTTGTGATCAATCAGGATACGCCTTTAATCCGGCAGGTCTGACATGTCCGACAAGTTTGACTGGTCTGACAACTCCGACAGAAAATGACTCAATCGGTGAAATTATAAAACTAAGAGATGAGATTGATGGCATCTTTATCGCCTTACCTAATCTACCTAATGAATTTATCCCAAATGTCCTTAAACGATTTATTGAAGCAGGCTATCGTGGGGTATTTACCGATGCCCTGAAAAGAACAGGGGCAATGGAATTGATGTTTGAGTTAGATAAAGGGTTGAAATCGACCCAATCTACCTATATTACCGGTGCTGGGGCTACACCAGGATTGCTTACGGCGGCAGCGGTAATAGCGGCTCAATCCTTTGTTGAGGTGATAAAGGTAGATATCCGGTGGGGTGTAGGTATATCTAATTGGGAGGAATACAAGGCAACTATTCGGGAGGATATTGCCCACTTGCCCGGATGGACGGTAGAAAAGGCAAAGGCATTATCAGATGAAGAGGTATCAAAATTATTAGACGAACGAAATGGAATATTGGAACTGCATGAAATGGAACATGCCGATGATTTGCTTTTGGAAAGGGTAGGGGTAGTTGATGCACGAGATAAGGTAACGGTAGGTGGTGTGATGGATACCCGCAGTGCTAAAAAGCCTGTTACCACCACAATGACCTTAACCGGTAAAACATTTGATGGCAAAATCTCAAGCCATAAATTCTTACTTGGCGACGAAACAACGATGGCGGCTAATGTAGTTGGCCCGGCATTAGGCTATCTTAAACGGGCAAAATGGCTCAATGAACATGGAATTTACGGTATCTACGGCTCTACCGAATTTATGCCGGCGGTGGTAAAATAGGTATCAGGTGAATGGTATAGCAGTTATTAACCAAAAGTTCTCATGTGAAATTATTTTGGATTTTGGATTTTCGATTTTGGATTTTAAAGATAAATCAATTTGCAATCTAAAATCGGCAATCGAAAATCGAAAATTCGTTTCTTGGATGAGAACTTTTGGTTAATAGGTGCTATAAGTGGTAAATGGTAATCAGTAATCGGTTTTTATTTCACCATTCACCTGATACCTGAAAGGAGAAATAGTGTCACATGAAACCGTGGGAACTTAATAGGACGGTGGAGAAATTCAGAAATATGTCGGGTGATGAAAGTCTGAAAATGGGTATTGAGTTATCCGAAACATCACTTCTAATATTAGCTGATTCTATTAGAAATGAGAATCCGGAAATTCATGATGAAGAGATAAAGAAAAAGATACGCTTTATTCTCTGGGATGAAAAAAGATGAAACTTGCACAAATTATTCCTAAATTACACCTGGTTTTAGATAGATTGTGCTTGAAATATATGTTAGTTGGAGGAATGGCAACCGATTACTATGGTTTCCCAAGAGCAACATTTGATGTTGATATTTCTTTTATACTTGAGCCGGAAGATGTGGCGCGATTTGTTGAAGTAGTTAAAGAAAATGGGTTTGATGTAAATTTAAAAGAAGTAGAAACTATGGTCAAGATTGGGAATCGCTTTATTATTGAAGATAATGAATCCTTGTTTCGGGTTGATTTCTGGTTGGCAAAGAATGAGTATGAATTAGTCTCATTAAACCGTAGAAGAAGATGTAAAATTTTAGGGAAACAGGTTTGGATAATATCTCCAGAAGACCTTATTTTAAACAAACTTCTGGCTGGAAGATCAAAAGACATAGAAGATGCTCTTGGTATTTTAAAAAGACAGGAAGGGAATTTAGAGAAAAACTACCTTTTGATCTGGGCAGAGAGATTACAAGTATCTGAACAACTTCAAGAGATAAGAGGTGAAATCAAGAAATGAAAGAAACTATAAAGGTTCTAATCGTAGATGACTCAGCGGTTATTCGAGATGCCATACTTAATACATTGGAAAGTGAAGAAGGTATAAAGGTAATTGGGACAGCTACTAATGGTAAAGAGGCAATAGACTTAATTCCGGAATTAAAACCGGATATAATCACCATGGATATTGTTATGCCGATTATGGATGGACTCACAGCCACAGAACATATTATGGCTTATCATCCTACACCTATCTTAGTCATCACCTCCTTGCTTCCTCAAGATATGAAGATTGCCTTTAAGGCATTAAATGCCGGAGCAGTGGATGTTGTCGAGCGACCTACTATTTCAGAATTATCAAAACCTACATCAAAAATAAGAAAACAACTGATTGATAAGGTAAAATTATTTGCCAATATTAAGGTGATTACCCATTTAGGGGGAAGATTGCCTAAAAAAGAAGATGTCCGACCTGTCAGACAGGTCGGACCTGTCGGACATTCTTTCAAGATAGTATCTATAGCCTCTTCTACCGGAGGACCTAAAACAGTCCGAAAAATATTAGCTAAATTACCCAAAGATTTTTCTATGCCTGTAGTCATTGTCCAACACATCTCGGCGGGATTCACCAAAGGGTTAGTTGATTGGTGGAACAATGAGTGTGCCATAGAAATTAAAGAAGGCAAAGATGGTGAGAAACTATGTCCAGGGGTAGTTTATGTAGCACCATCTTATGTTCATATGCTCGTAACCAGGGAGGAGAAGATAAAATTAGAGGATACGCCGCCGGTAGGTGGACATAAACCTGCAGGGAATGTCTTACTTTCATCGGTAGCTAAGGTGTATGGTCAATCAGCCATAGGCATAATTCTTACCGGGATGGGTGATGATGGGGCTATGGGAATAAAGGCAATCAAGGAGGCAGGCGGCTGGACAATAGCTGAGGATGAGGCGAGTTGTGCCATATTTGGTATGCCCAAGGTAGCTATTGAAATGGGTGTAATAGATAAGGTCTTATCGTTAGATGCTATCTCGGATGAATTGATGAGGAGGGCTAGCGGTGTCTGAGAAAATTTTGATTGCCGATGATAGCACTACCATTGTTGAGATGTTAAGATTTTTTCTGGAAAAAGAAGGTTATGTTACCGTAGTAGCCAAAGACGGGATTGAGGCTATAGAACAGGCATACAGGGAATTACCGGACCTGATGTTACTCGATGTGCTGATGCCGAAAATGAATGGATACCAGGTTTGCCGATTATTAAAAGGTGATGAAAATATATCTTATATACCCGTGATTATGCTTACCTCTCAGGACCAACCCAAGGATAAATTCTGGGGATTACAAACCGGGGCAGATGAATATATCATCAAGGATTTCGAATCGGATGAATTGTTTAATTCTATTATTAGAGTTCTTGAAAAATCGAAAAAACAAAGGGAGAAAAAACCGCTCGAGGCACCTCAAACAACTATTGATAATATTCTCTATCGTCTCAACGGGCTACTTGACAAAAAACTGTTTCAAACCACCATTTTAAATGAACTCAATAGTATTGCCCGTACCCAGGATAATTGTGAAGATGTCATCAAGGAGATTTTAGGATTGTTAAATCGCGTGGTCAATTACCACCTCGGGGCAGTGCTTATAGAACAAAATGAAATGATAAATATAATGCTCTATGAAAATCAACCGGTAAGTGAAAGTTTTATAACTGAAAGTTTGACTAATATAACCGAAGCAGAAACTACAAAGGCAGGATTTTCAATCAGAAAGGATAATTTAAAGGTAACAACCGTTAAATCAACTACCACCAGGACAAAGGGAAATTATCCTGAGCGGGCAAAGTCTCATCTAACGATTCCTATGCGGGCACATAAATCAATAATCGGTATCCTGTATCTGGCCACTACCTTTGAAAACGCCTTCAATGCCGAAATAATAGAATTACTTGATATTATCACCAATGAGGCTTCGATTGTCATCAATAATGCTATGTTTTACGATGAATTTAAACTCTTAGCCATTACGGACGGATTGACTAAATGCTATAATCACCGTTATTTCCAGGAAATATTAGAGAATGAATTCCAGCGTGCCAAAAGATACAAATTAACCTTTTCTTTATTAATCGGCGATATAGATAATTTTAAAAAGATAAATGATACCTACGGACACCAGATAGGTGATGTGGTTTTAAAAGGAATAAGTTCTTTGTTGAAAAGGGTTGTCCGGGATATAGATGTAGTCGCCCGATATGGTGGTGAAGAATTTACCGTTATTATGCCGGAGACAGATTCAAAAGGAGCCGCTGGAACTGCAGAAAGAATAAGGCAGGCCATCGAAGAGTATATCTTCTCCGGTCTACCACCAAAAACTTATGTTACCATGAGTATAGGTGTAGGAACATATCCGGACTTAAAGGTAGCCGATAAATTTGAGTTTATTGAAAAGATAGATAAAGCACTTTACCGGGCAAAAAGGGAAGGGAAAAATAGGGTTTGTCAGGCAGATTAAGGAGAAATTAGAAATTGGAAATTAGAATTCTTTCCCCAATTTCTAATTTCTAATTTCTAACTTCTAAATGTAAAAAGAGAGCAAAAAACTATGGATTATCATCGAATAGAAGCGGATATGAACGATGAGGAATTTTTATTATTCCAGGATTTCATATTACAAAATAGTGGTATATTTGTAGATGAGATAAAACGGGATATGTTAAGGAAGGCCCTTTTAGCCCGAACTACATTTCTGAACCTATCCGGATATGCCGATTATTATAAATTCTTGAAGTATAATCCACGAGGGGAGGAAGAATTCAAAGAAATACTTAACCTGATTACTATCTGTGAAACATATTTTTTCCGTGATATAAAACATTTTCATACACTTCGTCATTATCTTTTGCCGGAGATTATCAAAAGAAAACAGGCTCAAGGTAGTAATGGTATTAGAATCTGGTCGGCCGGGTGTTCCACCGGAGAAGAACCATATTCGATTGCGATTACTTTATTAGAGGCATTACAACCGGCACTAATGTGGGATGTGGAAATATTTGCCTCAGATGTGAGCACGAAGGCATTAAAAACAGCTCAAGAAGGTGTCTATTCTAAATGGTCTCTCAGGTCAACGGATAGAAGTTATATCGAGAAATACTTTATTCAGGATGATAAAAAATATGCCTTGAAAGACGAAATTAAAAAGGCAGTAAATTTTGAGTACTTTAATTTAATCAGGGAACCATTTCCTTTGTCTAAAATGGGTGATTATTGGGATATCATCTTTTGCAGAAATGTGACTATTTATTTTAAACATGAATCAACTAAACGGGTAATAAGTAATTTTTATAATAGTCTTCAAAAGGAAGGTTATCTATTTATTGGGGCATCAGAATCCCTTTATCATATCTCGAACGAATTTGAATTATTAGAAATAGAGAACAATTTTATGTATCAAAAACCAGATAACAAAATGGTACAGGAAAGCAAAAGAGGGAAAATCACCATAGAAAAAATTACAGCCACCAGACCTTCCAGGAAAATTAGAAATGAAGATGCGTTGCTCAAGAAAGACATTAAAGCAATTAAGGCTCAAGCAAAACAGCCGGCTGTCGATGAAAAAATAGGGGAATTATATAAAAATGCCCAGTATTATTTTGAGGCAGATATGTTTGAAAAGGCATTATTTGAATTGATGAAGATAATTGAGTGTACGGATGAACATCCGGAGACATATCTTATGTTAGCCGATATTTATGCCAATAAAGAACAATTTGACGAGGCAGAAAGGGAATGTCGTAAGGCATTAGAACTCGATTCATTGCTTTCCCCGGCACATTTCCTTCTGGGCATCATTCTTAACAAAAAGGGAAAAACAGAAGAGGCAATCAAGGAATTCAACAAAACTGTCTATTTAGACCCTGATTTTCCGTTAGCCCATTTTAACCTGGCTAATATTTACTCTCAAAATAAAGAGTATCAAAAATCTATGGTCGAATACAAGGTAACCATAGAGGTACTGAATAAAGGTAAAGATGCTTTACCTAAAATTGGTGGAGGCTTCTCAAGGGAAATTTTAATTCAAACCTGCCAACGAAATATGGAGAGGATAAAGAAAATAATGTAGTCGTTTTGCGAAGAAAATGGTAATATTTTAGCCATTTGAAGGTGTGTAAGGAAAGAGAAAGGGAGAGGATGGGGATAGAATTATGGGAAAATCCGCAGATAGAAATAAATATTTGAATGGAAAGGACTATCTTGCATCAGCAAAAAAGCGACTAAAGGAGGCAGAATTATTAATGAATGCTGAAAGTTTTGACGCATCTGTTTCCTATTCTTATTATGCTATTCTGGATGCAGCCAATATGGCTTTAGTAACCAATAATTTGTTTCCTAATTCTCATACGGGAGTGATTGACCTTTTTTCACTGCATTTTATAAAAACGGGATTGATTGATACAAAATACATTAGATGGTTTAAACGGATAAAAAAGGACCGAGAGGATGCAGACTATAAGCACGAAAAAGAATTTACTCGAGAGGATGCAGATGAGACTTACGCCGAAACGGTTGAATTTGTTAAAATGATTGAAGAAATATTCCCAAAACTACTCGACCTGTGCAATCGACATTTATTGACAATTTGTAAGAATTTAGGTAAAATGTA
>JASEHU010000065.1 GCA_030018635.1 bacterium | reverse complement strand
TAAAATGAATTTATCCTCTTGTTTTACACAAGTTAGCTATTCACGGACACCACCCCTAATCTCCACCCATCTCTACCCCACCTAACTGAGCGGTTACAGAAAGAACTTAAATTTTATTGACATCTCTGCCTTTACCTGATATAATTTAACCATGCGAAGATTGTGGGTTATTTTAGGATTAGGAATATTATTACTATCTTCTAAGCCTGCAATTGCCTCCTCATTAAGTGATTTTATTAACCTTGATGTTGGTAGTCAAACCGTAGGCACGGTAACTTCAGTTATTGATGGGGATACGATTTGGATTGAGTTGATGGGGACACAAACCAGAGTTCGGTTATTAAGCATTGACACCCCGGAGTTACCTTCTGACCCTTATGCCCAGGAAGCCGCCTCTTTTACTGCTCAAGCCTTGTTGAATAAGCCTATCCAACTTTTTTATAATCCAAAGCAACAATGGGATAAGTATCACCGTTTGTTAGCCGTGGTGGTTAAGGATAGAGAGATATTTAATATTAAATTGCTTGAGCAAGGATTAGCCGTGCGGATGTTTATCAATAATGCCTTGATTAAATTTCCTGCCTGGGAGGATGTAGAAATCCAGGCAAGACAACAACGATTAAATATCTGGTCAAAGATTAATTCTATCGGGATATTTATCAATGAAATCAACCCAAATCCACACCCTGAGTCTGATGATGAGGCAGAATTCGTGGAGTTGTTCAATAATTCTGCTAACACGGTAGATGTTGGTAGCTGGACATTTATTTGCATCTACAATGAGACGCTTATTCCTAACGGGACAACCATTCCCGGTAATGGCTATTTAATCATCGCCAGAACCAATACTACCCGATTTAAACAAATATACCCCAATACACCACCAGATGCAGTTATTCTAAATGGTGGAGATAAGTTAATCCTGCGAAATAGCTATGACCCTCAAGAGGACTTAGTCATTCATTTAAAATCTGTGGATAATTCCTATCAGGATTCACTGACCTATAATTTAGGGTGGGATAATGGTGCGGCAAACGGAACAGGCAAGACACTTGAGCGAAAAAGCCTTTTTATCACTAATGTTGGGGACAGTGAAATAGACGGTGCAGATGACCGTAATTGGGATGCGAGTGAATACTCAAAAGGTAGTCCGGGCAAGGTTAACTCCGTTATTTCAAGTCCGTTAGATGTCGCCTCCTGGATTATCAGTTGTCAGCGTTCTACCGGTGCTATCTGCACGAACCAATCTCAAACCGAGATTATTCCTTACAAGGCAAATATTGCCGCCATGGGGTTATTAGAAAAAGGCGGTTATGAAGGTAGCGTCAAGTTGTGGATAGAGTGGTGTTTGACACACCAACTTGGCGGAGCTATCTACGATTATGAGATAGATAATGATGAGGAAACCCCTCTTTATCTCACTACGCAGGCAGAGGATAGTAATATCGGGACTTTCTTTATTTTGTTAAAAAGGTATTGTCAGAAAACTCTGGATGTGGATTTTTTAAAAGGCGAGCAAGCCCAATTAGATTTAGTTAGTATGGCTTTCTATCTTAGTTGTCTTCAAGATCAAGGTGTGGATTATCTAACCTGGACAAAATTAGATACGGTAGAAAAATTATTAATGAATAATACCAAGAGTTATCGTGGATTTAAGGATTATGCCAGCCTTTATTTTGACCTTGATTTTTCTGATAGTCGCTCCGAGCGTGATTGGTATAATAACCTGGAAAATCTTATCCGGCAAGGGCTCGAGACAGAATTATGGAATAATGCCCAAGAATGGTATTACTGGCAAAAAGATAATTCAGGAAATAAAACAGATTGTAATTGGGCTACCCTTTATCCTGATGCCGTCTCCCAGATATATACCATTTTGAATAGGGTCCATTTGCCAGAATCCTCAAGCAGTGCTGACCTTTATGACACATTTAATACCCAACAACCTTCCTGGACCGGAACAAACTCTTATTGTGAGATGGGTTATGTCGCCGGTTTAATGGCAGATACTACCAAGGCCCAAAGCTATCAAAATTCAATAACGAATAATGTTATCAACCAGGGTTATCCTTCTCCCTGGGATTGTCAGGAGGCAGGGTTTTACCTGCTTATGGAAGCCCGGCTTGAGGAACTTGAGGAAATAGAACCACTACTTACTAAACCCAGAGAACTTGGTGTGAATTTCCTAACCTCATGTATGCAAAGGGCTTTTGGAGGGATTCAGGCACAATTTGACAATATTTCAGACCCCTTGCAAGGCAGGGGGGTTAATCACGAGGTAACCTCAGAGGCTACGGGTCAGGCGATGCTCTACGCCGCAGGTATTGGAGACAGGGAATTATTTGATGCCCAGCTTAATGTTTTGATGGATAAATTTTTAAGTGATACCTATAACCTGTTAGTCTGGAAGATTACTCCAAATGGTGATTGGTGGCAAAATGAATGGGGTGATTATGGTAATGCGGCTATTGATGATTTGCGGGCTATTCGGGCATTACTTTTAGCTTATGATACCTGGGGAGCTGCAAATTATTTAAACTATGCAACCTTGTTAGCTCAAGGATTAAAAGAGCATAATACAGTCAACGATGAATTCAGGGATTACTTTAGCTGGAGGGCATTTGGGAAAGAGACCAGCCAGGATGTAGTTTTGAGTCATATTGACCTCTCGACGATGAACAGGTTAGCCCAAATCGATACTGATTGGGAAAATATACTTCAGACTAATAAGCAAATTATTCTTGGGGGAACAACAAGCGTGGGTTTATATTACCCTCGCTATAGTTTTGGAAACTACAACGGTGAGGAAATCAGTATGATTCATGCCTCCTGGATATCGCTGAGTTTAGCCAGATATTGGCAGGAGACAGGGGAGGTGGATTGTCGGGTAGCGGCTGAAAAATTTTTAAGTTTTGCTAAAAATGAATATCAAAATCACAACAAGATTTTTGGTGAATATGAGGTTATCAGTGGAAATCCTACAGTTAGCTATGGGGATACCGCTATTTATTCAATCATTGCCCGATTAGCCTTTATCTTAGGTGACTTTGCGTTTGCCAAAGACCTTCGTGACAACAAAATCCTCAACCACCAGAATACAGAAAAAAAAAGCCAAACCGTTGGTTGTTTTGGGTATGACTATGAAAATCCTTCTGCCTTTGTGTGCCTTGAGTCGCTGTTAGCCCTATTAGAATTAGAGGCTGAGGAGGAATATTTTATTCGCGGGAAGGTTACCACGGCAGATATGCAACCAATTGAGGGTGTGTTATTAACCCTTTCAGGAACTACCCTGGCGACGACAACAACTAATTCGACAGGTGAATATGAACTTAAGGGTCAATCTAACGGAAGTTATACCATTACCCCATCTAAACAAGGCTATAAATTTGAACCTGTCCAGATTAGTCTTTTGGATAAACATTATGACCATCTGAATTTTATAGGTATCGGTGGAAAAATCAACCTTGTTTCACCTGTCTCTGGCACAGCAGGAACGATTATCATCATTAGCGGTGAAGGTTTTGATGGGGAGGAGCCGATTCGAATAAGTTTTGGAAAGATAATCACGGTAACCATGGTTACCTCACATCCCCTCGGTAGTTTTTCTACTATCTTTACAGCGGGTCTTTTGCCATCAGGAACGATAACCATCATCGCCTATGGTATCCACTCGACTGTGCTCGGGTATGCTTACTTCTTTTTACGGGCATTGGACCATTTTAAAATAGAGCCCATTTTCTGGCAAGTAGCTGGGAAAGAATTCCAGATTGTTATTTACCCTCTGGATGCCCGAGAGCAACTTTTTGAATATTGCGGGACAGTAAGTCTGAGCGACGATTCCCTAAGTATTTTCCCGGGGCAAACTACCCCCTTTCCTGGCGGTATCTGGACCGGGACGGTTACCATTACCAAAGCAGGGCTGACATCTATTACCGCAAATTACCAGGATAGCGCCGGCACAAGTAATGCCTTCTTCGTTACCCCTGGTTTATTTGACCATTTTATCATTGGTACGATTACCAATCAAACCGCAGGGGTTCCTTTTACCATCACCATCACGGCCAAAGACCAATGGGAAAATACGGTCATTGGCTTTACCGAGAGCGCCACTTTAACCCTTACTCCGCAATCCTCAAACCTCACCCCGACGCTTACCACCAATTTCACCGCCGGCCTCTGGCAAGGCACGGTAACCATTACCCGGGCAGGCACGACGGCTATTGTCGCAAGTTACCAGGATAAAGCCGGGACAAGTAATTTTTTTGTCCTCACCCCGAACTCATTTGACCATTTTATCATTGGTACGATTACCAATCAAACCGCAGGGGTTCCCTTTACCATCACCATCACAGCCAAAGACCGATGGGAAAATATGGTCACTGGCTTTACCGACATCGCCGATTTAACCCTGACCCCGCAACCCTCGAACCTCATCCCTACAACCACCACCAATTTCACCGACGGCCTCTGGCAAGGCACAGTAACCATTACTAAGGCAGGCACAACGGCTATTGTCGCAAGTTACCAGGACAGGGCCGGCACAAGCAATCCTTTTTTTGTTAAGCCGGATGCCCTCTGTAAAATAGTCATCAATCCACCTGAAATCAAATTGGATATAGAGTCTGAATATCTATTTGAGGCATCGGGATTTGATAAATATGGAAATGAGTTAGAAGGGTTAGATTACACCTGGAAGACACTCATTGGTAGTGTTGAACCTGCCGTAGGCATACGGACACTATTTAAAGCAACGACGACCACAACCATAGGGACATTAACTGCCACCTATAACACAATTATCGGCTATGCCACTATTAGCCTGGAAGCAGGCACATTAAGTTATATCATTATTACTCCCGAAGTTGCCACCGTAACCGTTTCAGGGTGTAAAGTTTTTACGGCAAAAGGGTATGATGGATATGGGAATGAGGAGTTTATCGATGGGGGAGAATGGACAATACCATCATGGATGGGCAGTATTACCCCTTGGACAGGCACACAAACTATTTTTTATGCCGGTGTCCAATCCGGTTATGGCACGATAAATTACCAATTAAATCAAATACAGGCAACGGCAACTATTACCATTTTACCGGGAACACATACCCAATTTAAAATTGGCACGATTTCCTCTCCACAGGGTGCAGGCATACCGTTTAATATCAGCATTACGGCCGTCGATTCCTATAATAATCCTATTGAGAATTTTATTGGGGATGCTAAATTAAGTTATTCGGCGGGTAAAATATATCCGGAGAATCTCACCGCTTTTGTCCTGGGTATTTGGTCAGGCACCATAACCCTTGAAAATGCCTCTAACAATGCGAGCATTACGGTGCAAGACAGGAATACCCCAAATATAGAAGGAAAAAGTAATTTCTTTAATGTTTTACCCAATAACTTTCATCATTTTAATATAGGTGAGTTGGCACCCAACTATCTTATTAATTCCAGGATTCCTCTGAGCATTACGGCTGAGGATACCTATGGAAATATATTAACTGATTATAACGCTACCTTTACTCTCACCGATGATACCCAGACCATTAAGCCCAATACAGGTTATTTTACCTCAGGTAGATTTAGTGGGACAGTCTCTATTTTTAGGGCAAAACCACATATTGGAATTACGGTTACCGCCGCAGATAGAATGGGAACAAGTAATCCATTCACAACCTTGATAGATAATGAATCAGGAGGCAAGGTTACTGGAGATATTGGGGATGAAAAGACATCGATTGAAATAGTTAAAGAAAGTCTGCCGGCGGATTTTTACATCACTATCGACCCGAAACCTCAACAACAACGACTTGAGATTAATTTGGCTAATTATGCCTTATCCCACAACAAAACGGCAAAGGGAATAACCAACTCATTACATCTATTCCAGGCCTATGATAAAGATGACCAACCTATGCAGGTAGGGACAAACTCCTTTATGACTATATCACTTCCATTCCCAGATGAAAATCAGGATGAGTTCGTAGATTATACTGATGTCCGGATAAAGGAGCAAACACTCGAAATATATGAATTAAAAGACAATCGCTGGCAAAAGGTAAAAGGATCTTTAGTACATCCTTATGAAAATATTGTTTCTGCTCAAGTTAGCCGACTTGGGGTTTATAAGTTGATTGGACAAATTATCCCTGCCAATCTTGATACCTTAGTCGTTTATCCTAATCCTTTTAAGCCGGTTAGAGGGGATACGGAAATTATCTTTAAGGGAGTACCTTCAAATTCCACTATTAGAATTTATGATCTATCAGGGAGTTTAATTAAGGAAATTGAGAATATTAGTCTAGGGAAGTGTAGCTGGAATGTCCAGGATGCTTATGGTCGGAATGTTGCAAGTGGAATGTACATTTATATCGTTAGTTCGGATGAAGGGATGAAAAAGATAGGTAAAATAGCTATTATAAGATGAACAGGCTGGGGAATTTCGTAACCGCCCAGTGAACGGTGGAAAAATAAGTGGAGATTGGTGGAGATAAAGTTGAGATTAGGTGGAGATTGGTAAAGAAAACAATAAATCTCTACCTAATCTCCACCCATCTCTACCAATCTCTACCCCACCGTTCACTGAGCAGTTACGGGATTTCCCAAAAAAGCGTTGACAAAAGGATAAGAAGGGTGTTATAATTTTCAACAGAGCAAAGGAAATTAAAAAAGAGTAGCGGGTAGCGAGGAACGGGTAGCGAGAAGAGAGAAACGAGTTCCTCGCTCCTCTCTCCATATTATACAAGATTATACAAGGAGGTTTTGAAAAATGAGATATTTTTTTATGGTGATGGGGTTGTTTGTTTCAATCCTACTAAGAATTGATTTGAGTTTTGCGGATGTCCTTCAAAGGACATTGGATAACGGTCTGCGGGTGGTCATTATGGAAAACCATGCCTCACCGGTAGCTACTATGCGGGTCTATGTTAATGCGGGCAGTATCTGGGAGCAGGAATATTTAGGTGCCGGCATA
The DNA here is from genome assembly GCA_030018635.1 of bacterium. Classification (GTDB taxonomy): domain Bacteria; phylum UBA9089; class CG2-30-40-21; order CG2-30-40-21; family SBAY01; genus SBAY01. Next base: position 2,477 of record JASEHU010000065.1, on the reverse strand, counting down.
TCCCACTATTGTGAGCATCTCATCAGCGGCGGGTCAACAAAGAACCGCACCGAAGAGGAGACGGAAAGGATTATTCAATCAATCGGCGGTGCCTCAAATGCCTATACCTCGTCTGACCATACCTGTTACTATCTGGCTACCTCTAATCTATACTTTGACACATGTATCGACCTTTTATCCGATTGGATTAAAAATTGTAGCTTTGAACCAAAGGAGATTGAGCGGGAAAAGGGGGTGATTTTAAAGGAGATAAATATGATTGATGATGCTCCGTCTCGACGCTTAAGCAAAATCTATAATGAAACTATGTTTCTCAAGCATCCGGAACATTTCCCTATAATTGGTTATGCCGAACTGTTTAAAAAATTAACCCGTGAGGACCTCCTGAAATATTACCAGAGAATGTACACCCCGCAAAACATCATTGTTGTTGCGGTAGGGGATTTTGATTCAAAAGAGATATTAACTAAGATTGAAAAGGCATTTGCGGATTTTAAAGGTAATCCCATCCCTTCTATTTATATCGAGCCTGACCCAAAGCAGATGGGCACAAGGAAGGTAGAGCAAGAGATGGATGTTAATCTTACTTATTTATTAATGGGATTTCGGACTGTCCCGATTACCCATCTGGATATGTATCCACTTGATGTCCTTGCCTATATTTTGAGTCGGGGTGAGAGCTCAAGGTTGTATCGGGAAATAAAGGATAAAAGGCAACTTGTTCATTCCATCTCTGCCTCATCTTATACCCCTCGTTATGATGCGGCTGACTTCACCATTGAGGCAACACTGGATTACCCAAATATTCATAAGGCAGAGACGGCAATATTGGAAGAGATTTATAGATTAAAAAAGGAATTTGTCAGTGATGAGGAGGTTAAAAAGGCTAAAACCCAGATTGTCAGTGAACATGTCTTTTCCAATCAGACGGTTGAAAGTCAGGCAGATGTCTTTGGAAGAAATGTGGTTCATACAGGTAATCCCTTGTTTCACGAGCGTTATATCGAGAATATAAAGAAGGTAACCAAAGAGGACATTCAGCGGGTGGTAAATACATATTTTTATAACGATACCTTGACCTCTGCGGTCATAAAGCCTAAAGGGGCAAAAGTAGAAGAGGTTGAGGCGGCAAAGAAAGAAATTAAGACAGGGAAGGTAGATAAAATAATCCTTGATAATGGGATGACACTCCTCTTGAAACGAAATGAGAGTGTTCCCCTGGTCTATATCGAGGCATACCTTAAAGGTGGGGTGCGGTATGAAAATGAACTAAATAACGGCGTATTTAATTTTATGTCCCGGATGCTGCTTAAAGGGACAAAAAATCGCACCGCCGAGCAAATCGCTAAGGAAATCGATTCTATTGGAGGAGGGATTAGTGCCGCAGGGGCAGAGGATTACTTCTCTTGTGCGGTTGATGTCCTGAAAGAAGATATTACTACCGGCATAGACCTGCTCGCAGATGTGTTGATGAATCCTATCTTTGCTGAAGAAGAGTTAGAGAAGGAGAGAAAGGCAATCCTGGCGGATATTGATAGCATAGAGGATGATTGGAAGTCGCAGGCAGAGGTTTTCTTTCGCAAGACCTTTTACCAGAAAAGTCCTTACCGCTTTATCCCACTTGGCACAAAAGATAGTATGGCTAACTTGATGAGACAGGATTTGGTTGAGACACACAAAAAATATTGCCTGCCTAACAATATAATTCTTGTAGTTTTTGGCGATATTGACCCTGAAATAACAAAGGAGTTAATCACTGCGAAATTTAAGGGGTTTAAGCCGGCTGAACTTGCCTTTCCTGAGGTGTCACAGGAGGAAGCTCAACCAGGTGGTACACCTGTTACCTCAAATCGTGAGGCAGTCCAATACCTGGACAGAAAGCAATCCGTAATATTTATGGGTTATCCCGGGATGAGAGTTGGTGATAAGGACTGGCATACCATGCGGGTCATCGATGCCATTACCTCCGGCATTGGTTATCCTGGCGGCTGGCTGCATAACACCCTGCGTGGTAATCAGTTAGTCTATTTTGTTCACGCATGGAATGATGTTAAGCAGGATACCGGTTACTACGCTATTCAAGCCGCAACAACTGAGGAAAACTTAGATAAGGCATTAACCATTATCCGCGAAAAACAGGACTTAATCAAAAATCAGGAGGTTTCTGATGAGGAATTAGACCGGGCTAAGAAAGCCTGTATCGTTATGGAAAGTCTGTATCTCAAACAGACAAATTCCGCCCAGGGCTCACTTGCCGCCCAATATGAGCTCTATGGTCTGGGATATGGCTGGCGGGATGATTTGATAGAAAAGATAAATGCCGTAACCAAGAAAGATATAAAGCGGGTAGCAAACCAATATTTCAATAATTATGTCCTGACCATCACCCGGCCAAATACGGAAGAGAAAAAGTAGAAATTCCCGGTGGTGTCCTATTATAGCTTAATTATACTGAGGCATCTAAAAAAGTATAAAAA
>JASEHU010000064.1 GCA_030018635.1 bacterium | reverse complement strand
GACTCCTGGATTCTATCATAGATACCCCCAATATCAAATGGAATGACCCACTACCTTGTCCAATCAGAGGTTATAGAAATTCCAGGAAACTTAATAATCAAGGATGAACTCAAACTATGAAAACTTCACAACTACATTTAAACCAGATAGATACCTCCCGAGGTAATACCTTTCGAGGTGATTCTTCAATTCGCTCTATCCCTTTTGAATTTCATATCTCAAAGGTAGCCAGGGATAGATATAATTTTGATGAAGGGCTGTTTTCAATCAGGGGGGATGTTGTCTTGGCGAATTTCCAGGCAGTGCGTCTTTTTGCCCAGAAGATGAATGAAAAAAGGGATTTAAAGAATCACCCGGAACGAACCATAAAAGCTGGCCAGCTAAATGCCATGGGGTTGCTCGATGAAATCCTACATTATGTTATTTCGTTGTATTGTCGGCAAAAAAATGAACAGACCTTTAACCAGGCTCTTAAATGGGTAGCCAAACATTTCAGTTTTGAGGTCGTTGATAAAACACTAACCCGATTTGTAGAGTTATTCCCGCCGTTGACTGTTCATCAAGGAAAGGTACCTGTTGGGGAATATGTCCGAGGTAAAACGCAAGATTCACCAAACATAGAGATTGCCGCAGAAGAGATGGTGTTTTTATTTTTAGCTAATAATAATCCTGCCTGCCTGCCCTTTATTGAATTATTCGATGATACAGAATTAGACAGGGATGTCTCTTATGAGGTATTTATCGGCTCGATTATAGACTTTTTCAAGACACAACCTACCTTTGGTCCCCAAAATCAATTCTTGCTCGATATGTTAAGAACCCCTGTTGTGGCCAGCCCCAATTGCCTGTTTGGTCAACTTGAATACATCAAAAATAATTGGGGGATGTTCCTGCCGCAAGGGCTTTTGGACAGCATCGAACTTTCCCTGGATTTATTGAAGGAAGAAGAAAAAACCGGTTTTCTGGGTGCCGGACCCTCTTTAATCCCTTACTTTGAAGGTAGTGAATATGAAGAATTCGAGAATTTTAGTGCCGATTTAGATTGGATGTCTAATGTTGTCCTGCTGGCAAAAAATGTCCATGTCTGGTTAGACCAATTATCTAAAAAATATTGGCGGTCAATTACCGAATTAGACCAGATTCCGGATGAAGAATTAGATATTCTGGCTAAATGGGGATTTACCGGGCTGTGGCTGATTGGTTTGTGGGAACGCTCTCCTGCCTCTCAAAGAATAAAACAACTCTGCGGAAATCCAGAGGCTATTGCCTCAGCCTATTCTGTTTATGATTATGTTATTGCCGAGGATTTAGGTGGAGAGTCCGCCCTTCTTAATCTTAAATTCAGAGCCTGGCAAAGGGGTATTCGTTTAGCCAGCGATATGGTTCCAAATCACATGGGTATTTATTCTAAATGGCTCATAGAGCATCCTGATTGGTTTATCCAATTAGATTACCCGCCATTCCCCAGCTACAATTTTTCAGGTCAGAATATATCCTGGGACCAGCGAGTAGGGATTTATCTTGAGGATGGTTATTGGCATCGAACCGATGCCGCGGTTGTCTTCAAACGGGTGAACCACTGGAGCGGTGATGTCAAATATATTTATCATGGCAATGATGGCACGAGTATGCCCTGGAATGATACCGCCCAGTTGAATTTTTTGCGTCAAGATGTTCGGGAGGCAGTCATTCAAACGATTCTTCATGTTGCCCGTAAATTCCCGATTATCCGTTTTGATGCCGCTATGACCTTAACCAAAAAACATTTCCAACGACTCTGGTTTCCGCAACCCGGTTCAGGCGGCGATGTCCCTTCAAGGGCAGGACAGGGAATGTCAAAAGCGGAATTTGATAATTTTTTCTCAACAGAGTTCTGGCGTGAAGTGGTAGATAGAATTGCCCAGGAGGTGCCGGATACACTTCTTCTGGCTGAGGCATTCTGGCTAATGGAGGGATACTTTGTCCGCACACTCGGTATGCACCGTGTCTATAACAGCGCCTTTATGAATATGCTCAAACTCGAGGAAAATGCCAATTATCGCAGTGTGATAAAAAATGTCCTTGAGTTTAACCCTGAAATATTAAAGCGATTTGTTAATTTTATGAATAATCCCGATGAACACACGGCTGTGGCTCAGTTTGGGAAAGGGGATAAATATTTTGGTATAGCCATTATGATGGTTAGTCTGCCTGGAGTGCCTATGTTTGGTCATGGGCAAATCGAAGGTTTTTCAGAAAAATATGGCATGGAATATACAAAGGCATACTGGGATGAGGAGGTAGATTGGGATTTAGTGCATCGTCATGAGGCAGAGGTCTTCCCTCTGATGAGAAAGCGACATCTGTTTAGTGGGGTAGAAAACTTTGTCCTCTATGATTTTTATGCCCCGGAAGGCTTTGTCAATGAAGATGTCTTTGCCTATTCTAACCGTGTAGGTGATGAGCGGGCAATTATTGTCTATCATAATAAATATGCCTCGGCCAGGGGATGGATTAAAACCTCATCAAGTATATCTGTCCAGGGAGATAATCCTGGGCAAAGAAGACTTATCCAAAAATCTTTGTCCGAGGCACTTTGCCTGAAATCCGACCCTCGATATTATTATATTTTCAGGGATTGTCAGGCAGGGCTGGAATACATCCGCTCCGGCCAAGAACTTACTGAACAAGGCTTGTATGTTGAACTGGGGGCTTATCATTATCATGTATTTTTAGATTTCAGAGAGGTTAGCGACGACCATAATGGTTACTATGCCCGGTTGAGCGCCTCACTTAACGGTTGCGGCGTCCCCAATATGGAAGAGGCATATAAGGAAATTTACCTTGAACCTGTCCTTATCCCATTTAAACAGGTGCTCAACAAGGATATGTTAATGAAATTAGCCGGTGGGAGAATCCAAGAGATATTAACCCAGTTTGAGCAAGATATGGAGGTTTTACTTCGCCGGATAAAGGAATTCGTGGGTGGTAATGGGGATGAGGTAAAGATTGCCAATCAATCCATGAACCTTCTCTCGGCAACCTTAAAACTTGAAGGATTAGCACCCATCTCTGGAAATGAAGAATATAACTCTGCCCTCAACTATTTGCAGTCGGGCATTTATAAGGAAGATAGCACTTACCTACCAGTCTTGCGGGTTTTATTTAGTTGGGTGATAGTCTCCGGCTTGGGTCGGGCAAAATCGGAATCTGGGTATGAACGACAAAGTGCATCGTGGCTGAATGAGTGGTTGCTCGGGAAAATCGTCAGGCACACCTTTACGGAGCTTGGTTGTGATGGATATACGGCAGGGAGGGAAACCCATCTTTTAGGGATTTTGACCACCTGGCATAACGGGTTTGATTCGGCGCCAAAGGTTAAGGCTATGTTAGATGACCCGAAGGTTGCCGCGTATCTGAATTTTAACTGGCACCAAGACACATTATGGTTGAGCAAAGAGGCACTGGAAGAATTGATGTATTGGTTGTTTGTCGCCTCGGTTGTGCATATAATTGTCTCTAATAAAAAAGGGTGGCAGACAAAGGTTATCAAGTGTTATAAAATGGTGATAAAGGTACTTGAATCTGCTGAAGAATTGGGATATCGGGTTGAAGAGATGAAAGGTGTTATATAATAATAGAGCAAGGGGTTAAGGGGAATAGGGAAATCACTTGAACCCTCGAATCCTTGAACCTTTTTTCCATTGAGTATAACGAAAAGGAAGGGAATTAATTATGTATTTTCCTGCATATCGACCACGCAGATTAAGACAGAATGAAAATTTTAGAAGGATGATTCGGGAAACGAAATTATCCGTAGATGACCTGATTATGCCTTATTTTGTCGTCTCTGGCAAAGGAATAAGGCAGGAGATTCCTTCTATGCCAGGCAATTTTCGTTTATCGGTAGATGAATTAGTAAAAGAAGTGGAAGAACTACAGGCGTTAAATATCTCTGCCGTGCTGCTCTTTGGCATACCGGCAGACAAAGACAAATCAGGCAGTTGTGCTTATGCTGAGGATGGAATTATCCAGCAAGCCGTCAGGGCAATTAAAGAAAAGGTGAAGGACATAATCATCATCACCGATGTCTGCCTTTGTGAATACACCGCTCACGGACATTGTGGAGTGATAAAATCAGGCAGGGTAATCAATGACCCGACATTAGAAATTCTATCTAAGATTGCCCTCTCGCAGGTCAGGGCAGGCTCGGATATGGTTGCCCCTTCGGATATGATGGATGGACGGGTAGGGGCTATTCGTCAGGTATTGGATGAAAATGGGTATGGGGATGTCCCAATTATGTCCTATGCGGTAAAATATGCCTCTGCCTTTTATAGCCCATTTCGTGAAGCCTCAGACTCTACCCCTGCCTTTGGTGACCGAAAATCATATCAAATGGATATTGCCAATGCCGATGAGGCATTAAGGGAGGTAAGATTAGATATAGAGGAAGGGGCGGATATAATTATGGTAAAACCTGCCTTGGCTTACTTAGATGTGCTCTATCGGGTAAAAACTCAATTTGGCTATCCGGTTGCCGCTTATAATGTAAGCGGTGAATTCGCTATGATTAAATCAGCCGCATCTTGCGGATTGATTGATGAGAAGAAGATTATTTTAGAGGTATTAACCTCTATCAAACGCGCTGGCGCCGATATGATAATAACCTATTTTGCTAAGGATGTGGCTAAATGGCTATAACTTCATTAGATATAAAAATATTAGATACCATCCAACAGGAGTTTCCTGTTTGCCCTCAACCATTTAAAACCCTATCCACAAATTTAGGACTAACCGAAGATGAGGTATTGAATCAAGTTCTATCATTGAAAGAACAAGGGGTCATAAGGCGAATTAGTGCCTTGTTCAATTCCAGTAAATTAGGGATGGTGACTACCCTTGTGGCCATGAAAGCCCCTGGGGACAAAATAGACTCAATTGCCAATATAATAAATGAATACGCAGGTGTTACCCATCACTATGAACGAGATGATGACTACAACCTTTGGTTCACACTCATGGCAAAATCAAAGGAAGAACTGACGAAATTTATAGATGAAATCAAGGAGAAAACAGGAGTCAGTTCCTTGTTGAATTTACCTACACTGAGGAGGTTCAAGGTAGATACTACCTTCTGGATTCCTGGAACACCCTTTAAACAAAACATTGAGGAAATAATCTCACAAAACCTTAACGCGACAAGCCTCGAAAAATACATCGATGAGACCGATAAGGAAGTTTTTAAGGAATTGCAGGCACTTTCTGTAGTTCTTCATCCATACCGATTAATAGCCGATAGATTGAAAATAACGGAAGATGATTTATTCGAGAGGATTTCTGCCTATAAAAAATCAGGCATTATCCGCAAGATTCGGGCAGTCCTTGACCATTACAAGATAGGGCTGGCGGAGAATGTACTTGTTGTGTTTAAGGTAACCAGGCAAGATATGCCCAAAATAGTTGATTTGCTGATTTCTTATCCCCAGGTTACTCATTGCTATGAACGACAAACATATCCGGAACAAGGCTGGGAATATAATTTATTTGCTATGATTCATGGTCGGACAAAACAGGAATGCGAAGGGATAATCTCCTCGATTTTAGAAAAGACAGGGTTGGAGTATAAAAAATTATACACAAAAAGGGAATTAAAAAAGGCAAATCCGAGGTATTTTGAATATATTTCGACAGGTTCACGATTTCCCCAGTAACAAGTGTGTCTAATTTTTTAAGTATGGCATTGGTTCTGGCACAAGCCAGTCTTTTAAATCTATCTTCTTTTGTCTCCATTTTTAGCCCCCAATTATTCTAAGATACTCCTCCAGGCTTTCATACACCATACAAGATATAAAGTTTATAAATGGCTTAATATCGCCTTTTGTATGAGCAGTTTCTAATGAGTTTATGTAATCAACCCTCTTGATAGGAGGAATTATGGTTATGGTATATCCCTCTTGAAACAAAGCAAGATTCATCAAAAGTCTGGCTACCCTTCCATTTCCATCAATAAATGGGTGGATTCCAACAAACTCTTTATGCAACAAAGCCGCATACTTTATAGGATGATACTTTCTTCTCATTTCTGGAATGCCTTCAATAAACCTTTTCATTAACTCAGGAACTTTATCAGGCAATGGCGGAAGATAACTTGAGCCAGTAATGATAACCTTTTCTTTTCTATATCTTCCTGCATTCTCTTTGTCTATGCGATAATAAAAAAGATAATGCAAATCTAAAATATCCTTCTCCTTTATTCCCTTACCTTTTGCAATCTCAAAGAGTAAACTATACGCCTCGCTGTGTCCAATTGCCTCATAATGGTCCCTTAAAGGTTTTCCACCAATGGTTATTCCCTCCTCTAAAACAACCTTTGTCTCAGTTTCAGTGAGTGCATTTCCCTCAAGAGCATTACTTGAATAGGTGAGTTCTATCCTGTAATATTCCCCTATTTGTTTTAATAGATTGTCTGAGAGAGGCCTATATTTTTTAATTTGTTCCCTTAGTTTTTCTGCTTCTGCGTTCCTATTTTTATATATTGTTTTCATATTTAAAATAATATTATATAATTTACAATTTGTCAAGAAAAAATTTTATATTTTAAAAATAATGGATTTATTGTTAAAATGCAGGTTATTATTTGATTGCCAATTCCTTCGCGTCTTTGTCTCTCTGTGGTAAATTCTCCTACAAATCGTGTCCGCAGTATGAAAGATTAAAACTCTTGTTGCAGAGTGGAAAGTCTGAATCACATTTACATATTATCTATAAAATATCCTGCTGTTACAAGTCTTTTTTTAACCTTTCCAAGTGAATTTGCATCAACCAGTAGATGATAATCCTCTGCCTTGAGAATATAGTTTTTTAACACCTCATCCCTGGCTATTAAAGAAATTAACCCTTTATCCTGGGCTAACTTATATACCCTCATGCCCGGCACACCCTTTAATGGATTAACCCTTTTTAAAACCTCATCCAAAAAATCCTGCCAGATTGGCGAAGGGTTTGAACAGATTTGCTCTTTAAAAAAAATTACCTTTTGCTGAATATCCCTTTTTGAAAGACAATCCTTTAGAAATGAATGATAATCTACCCGATAATAATTATCACCCAATCTGTCGGCAATCTTTTCTAATATGAGTGATTTCAGCATATCTTTCCCCTGTAGATGAATAATCAACCTTTTTTCATCCAGGACTATCTTCGCCTTTTCTTCCTCAAATTTCACCTCATACTTTTGGATTTTACCTAAGATATAACTACATAGTTTTGTTAATTTTATATATTTCAAGCCGTCAAAGATGCAAAGGTAGTTATGGTCTTTTTCCTTAAAATATGTGTTTTCAGGAATGGTATAGGCTATATCCACCAGTCCAAAGCTGGACAATAAAAACATCACCGCTTTTATAAGAGGAACAATAATGACATCATTATAAACATCCTCTGTAATTTCTGCCTTTTCGTAACCCGAGTAATATTTATTCGTGAAAGCCACATTATAATATAGATATCTACCGGCTGCGGATTTATTAACTATCTCTAACATAATGTCCTTATAAAAACAATATTTAATGAGATTTTCTATCGAAATCCATCTCTCTTGCGGTAACTCTCCCAGTAGATTAAAAAGTACCTGCCTGACCTTTTCTTCCCTGTTCTCATGAATATCGCGATAAGAACTATCGCCTTTTATATGAAACAATAATTCCCGTAATTGATACTTAACAAAATCCTGACTACTAAAAAATCTATTAAACAATTCCTTTAATAACTCAGGGGAATTATTCAGACTTTTTATGTCTGCATTCTTTAAAAAAACGGCTATTAATTGGGTTTTGATATAGGTTAATTCCTCATCCTGGCTGTCATAGAATTCCTCAATATGACAATACTTAGCCATCTGCTTAAGAGAGCTTTTAAGTAGTTTATTACTGTTTTTGGAAGTCTTCAAGTTTCCCTGCTGGATATAGGCAACAAAGAGTTTTATCTGTTTTAAGATACGCTCATTATCTTCATAAACAAACCTTGTTTCTTCAATGGTATCAACGGGAATCAGGTTATATTCCTCTGGTGGAATAAGGTGTTGTTTAAATAGTTTTCTTAAACCTTCTGGAAGGTATAAAGAATATCTGGAATGGTCAAAATAAGAACCAGAACCATATATCTGGCTTATCTGGAACAACAAATAATTGTTATTGATGGGTGAATATCTATCCTCTTCAACTATCCGCGACTTAAACATCTTTTCGAGTTTTTCTACATTGTGTTTTCCTCCTTGCCAGATGAGAAGATTTAATGTTTGTCGAACATCTTGGGGAAGGTTGTCGAATAGTTTTTGAAAGAGTTCTTTATTGGAGTAAATGGTAGTCAGGATATAAATCAGGTCTGTTTTTTTAGAGTTACCGGCTATAGACTTATCCTTTATAGATAATTCATCTTCACTAAATAAACGATAAATATAGCGGCTATACAATTTTTTAAGGACATCGGTATTATAAGAATTATCGATTATGGCGGCTATTTGTCTTTGTGCGCGGGTAAGTGGTGGTGGAGAAATTGATTTAATCTGTTTTGGTAACGGGGTAAGTGATGTCGATTCAACCTGGTTTTTATTAAAGAGTTGCATCTGGGTAAAAGGTTTTAAACCTTGTAAAGGTTTTAAACCTTGTACCTGTTTTTGGGTAGGTAATTGGGAAGGAGATGATTTAGTAATTGGACGCAATTTAAAAGATGAGGCAATTTGTGTGGCTAAACTACGAACTGATGGCTCATGGTCATAAAGCATAGATAGAACTATTTCTTTTGCCCAGGTAGAATTATGCAAGGCAATTGTTTGTAAGACATACTCACGGACACCAAACTCATGACTTTTTGCCGCCTTTTCTAATAATATCTTCACCTGGGGGTTTTCAGGGGCAATTGAGCCTGCGACTAAAACGATATTGGCATAGAATTGCCACGGTTTTGGCTCGTATATCCTCAGCAATATTGGCAATATTGTTTCTCCTAAGGCAATACAAGCCTTAACAGCGGCACTACGAATTTTATGGGCAAGGGGATGAGGTTGTGCATATCCTAAATTCCAAACGATGGCAATCAGTAATTCATTAACATCTGCAGGACTCTTTTGGGAAACAATTTGTAATACATCCTTAATTATCCCAAAAAGTATAAGGCGATAACACAGGTTGCCTTCTGTCCTTAAAATCTCCTTGAATTGGGAAACAGGCCAGGTAATAATATCTCCTTTGGTGAACATTACCTTTAACTCATAGGCAATACATTCAGCACATCGCTGGCCTTCTTTTGTTCTGCACAAAGGCACTTCTCGTTTATTACATAAAGAGCAATACTCCTGCTTTTCGCCTTTTGACCAATTTGAGGTATTTTCTATCTCTTTTAAGGTATCTTCTAACAATTATATTCTCCCTCTCCTAATGCAGACGATTTGAAAGCACAATATAAAAATCTTATCACGAAATCACGAAAAGATGAAAACACGAAAGGGGTTTAATTTACT
>JASEHU010000063.1 GCA_030018635.1 bacterium | reverse complement strand
AAATAACTTGGAGTTGAAGTTGGCAGTTTGATTTTTTTGATTGCACAGGTCGAAATTATTCTGTCCCCGAAATTATTCGGAATTATTTCCTCCGGAATTATTTCTTTCTATCTTTCTACTGATTAAAATATACCATATTAGATTAGGTGATTAATCTCTTAAGTGTGCATATCTCACACTTAGACTTTGAGCGGCAAATCTCCTTGCCTAATTGCACAATCAAGGCATGGTATTCATTATACAACTGCACATCTTGCGGCAGATTGCTCATAAACAAATCCTGAATTTGAGTGTAAGACGCCTTCTCGTCAATGATGTTATGCCTGGTTAAAATTCTGCGGGTGTAGGCATCAACAACAAAAATAGGTTTTTGCCCGGCATACAACAGGATAGAGTCCGCTGTCTCTAACCCAATGCCTTTTACCCCCAAAAGCTCTGCCCGTAATTCCCACATATCTTGATTGAACATCCGGTTCAGGTCCCCGTCATAGCGGGAAAAGAGAAACTCCATAAACTCCTTTAACCGATTAGCCTTAAGTCGGTAGTATCCTGCCGGTCTAATCAATTCCGCCAATTCATCCTCAGGTAGGTGTTTTAACCTTTCAGGAATTAACAAATTGTTACTTTTTAAGTTCTTGATTGCCTTTTCTACATTTGTCCAGGCAGTATTCTGGGTGAGGATAGCACCAATAATTACCTCAAAAGGTGTTTCTCCCGGCCACCAATGTCGTGGTCCAAAAGCCTCAAAAAGTCGCTCATAAATATAGGTAAGAATCCGTAACAAGAAAAACTCCTCCTCTAATTAAAAATTATGAATTATGAATTATGAATGAAGGAAAAAGAAGACAATAAATTCTTAATCTTATAATTCATAATTCATAATTTTTAATTACTCAACCCCCTTTTGACTATCTTGTCCATATACTACCAATATATCATTTCAGACAATGCAGGTAGAGATTTATTATTTTCTTTACCAATCTCCACTTATTTTTCCACCGTTCACTGAGCGGTTACCCTTGACAGCAATTCCCATTTTGAAAAATTCCCTTGATTTTAAAGGTTCCCCGCTACTAATCCCTTGAATATCTCAAATTCTAATTGATATACCTGCCATAACTCCTCATTCGGAATATTACTTTCTACCAGACCCATGCCTGTATTGGCAAATCTATCCGAGAAGGACAAGACAACCAAACTTCCCTTTCCTTCCTTAACCCCCTTAACTCTAACCCCAATTGGTTCTTGTGTGCTGGAGAAAAAAATAGGACTGCCGCCTTTGATGGACAAGGCACTCACTCCTAAGGGATAATAGCTGTTGAAAGGTTGGGCATACAAATAGGTAGAGTTGATTGTCTGCTGATGATTAATCTCTACCCCAAAAGCAGACAGAAGTGAGTTAGAAGTGGAGGTAGCATTAGAAGGATTATCCAAAAGAAGGACTTTTCCACCAGAGGCAATGTAATCCTTGACTTGCGATATATCTTTGGATGTCCATTTCTTTGTAGGGTTGATGATGACGACAACCTTCGGTTTTTCCCGGATATCGCCTACCACAGGAAAATAACCTAACCTCAATACCCATTGATAAAATATCTCAAAACTGGATTGCTCGTTTTTCACAAATCCTTCGATTGGTAATTTCAGGTCAGAATGCCTTGCCTCAAAACAAATTTCTACCGGTTTGGTATGTGGCTTGGGTAAGGGGTAATTCCATTTATTGATTAGTGTCCAGAATAACATCCCTGCGGCGAACATAAAGAGGACAGTGGTCATTAAAATCAATCCACCACCCACCTTTTTTTTTCTAAAACTTAAGATGCCAAAAATAAATAAGGTTAGACCGGCTATTAAAAATAAATAATTTAACCACCACAGGAAATTCTTTTTATTCAACCAATTCATTGTCCCTAACAGTAATTCAGGTTTGCCGGGGATAAAGGCAGAAAAATTAGAAAAGCTGGTTGAGTCAGTGAACCCAACTACCCTGCCTTGCCCATATTGGACACCCATGTTTTGAATAAAGGCACCAAAATCCATCTTTGATAAATCATTTACCTGTGGGTAGAAATTAGAGCTTGAGTAATCGATATTCAGGGATTTCAACCCGCCGGATAAAATAATATTCCTTGAAAAACAATGGTCAGGCTCAATAGAACAGGAGGTAGCAAATAGAAAACAAGGCATATTTGCCACGATAGGATGAGGAAGAATCTTTGGAGGACGATACAATTGCTCGAATTTCTTTTCGATATCGAACAAACAGTCATAGCGGAAATGAAAGCCGAATTCTCTGGCAATGGCGTTAAGATAAGCAGAAGAGCCAAAGACATTGGTATGCTCTCCTATCAAATATAGCCCTCCGCCACATCTCACAAACTTTACTATTGCCGAAATTTCTTCCTTTGAAAAGGGCCGCGTAGGAATTTTTAAAATTAGAATATCGTAGTTGGCAAGCAACTGCGGGGTTATTTTGCCAAAATTTCGCTCAAGTTTGTAATAATAACTTAGATAATCTGCGATGCAATAATAATTATACCCTGAATCCTGACCATACCAGAGGGTATCATATTTTTTAGTTGTCTTTTCCCAGTCGCTATGTGCCTCGTCAATGAGAACTCTACCTTGTTTAGAAATACCCGGGTCGTGAAATCCAAAATAGCCAATGATAAAAAACACGGCTAACCCAAGTAAGATACTCCCTTTTATACGATTTTTATCAAAGAATAATGAGCCAAATTGTGCAGGAATTATATTAGCCTTTAACTTGAAAAATGAGCATAAGAAAAGAAAGGGAAGAAAACTCATCAGGGTAATGAGCGGATTCCAGAATATAAACACCTTCGACGATTCCTCAGTATCAGGAACAAAATACATCAGATAAAGAAATATCAAGAGCATCAGGACATAGCGGATAATGAGATACAGGGCAGTCGTCAGGGCAAAAAATCCTATGGTTGTGATTTTTCTGGAAACCGCAAAAAACCTGAGGATGACCACCCCGCCAATTAAAATATTTAAGAAGGGAAGCAAGGCTAATTTATCCCAATCGGTTGGAAATTCATAAAGTTCACGCATAGTCTCGATAAAAATAGTATCCTGACTTAAACTCACTGGTAACCCTAAAAATTTCAAGATAGGGTAAATTAAGGGAGTTAACAGATCACATTGCTGGAATTTAGCCGTCCAACACATATAAGGATAGACAATAAGCCCTTGAATGATTAAAATCTGACCTATTAACAACAAACTGAAAAATAAAGGATGAAATCTGGGCAGGGGAAGTAAGAGTAGGCTCAAGGTTAAAAGAATTACCCCCAGATTATAAGGGAATGGTAAAATAATAGAGGCAATGAATAAAGGAATGGTGCAAAAAAGATACCGAGTATTTTTGAATTCAACCTGTTCCTTTCTAAAATAAAGAGAGGATAAAATAATAGCCAGCCCAATCAATATAAATGTCCAATAATAATCAGGATGGGTATAAAGGTGCAATGAGAAAAGCCAGCTTATTGAGACCAAAATTAGACTTAACCAGATACTAATGGGACGATTTGTTTTCATTGTTATTCCTTTAGAAATTGGAAATTAGAAATTAGAAAGTAGGACTTTTTGTTTCTTCTTTCTCTCCAATTTCTAATTTCCACTTCTTTTCACACTAAAATAAATCACCCCAACGATTCCTAATCCTAATGCAATTAAAATCAAAATAGATGCTCCACTCATTTTTTACTGCCTCCTTGTCTATATCTTGGAATAATCTTTCAGTTATCCGTTGTAAATTTGTAAATAGTATTTTATCATTATTGAATAGCCCCTGTCAAGAATTTTTTTGAGGAGGCATTACCCACAAATAACTAAACCATTGACATAATTCCAGAAATAGGATATAATCGATGGTATTATGAAAATCAAGTCCTTTGTTTGAATTCAATTTAAGGGAATTGGCCGGCTCAATGGGTGATTTCGGCACACTCTTTCCGTTAGCCATTGGTTATATTGTTGTCTGCGGTCTTAATCCAGCCGGTTTTCTTGTGATGATGGGATTGGCAAATATCGTTACCGGTCTTGTTTATCGCCTGCCTATGCCTATTGAACCGATGAAGGTTCTGGCAGTAGTTGCCATTGCTCAACACTGGTCACCATCTATGATTTATGCCTCTGGATTTGCTATGGGTGTTATCTGGTTATTTTTTGGCATTACCGGTATTATGAGTTGGATAGCAAAAATTACACCTAATTCCGTTATTCGTGGTATCCAGGTTTCACTTGGTACACTTCTGGCTATCCAGGCATTCAAAATGGTTTCAACCTGGTGGTGGCTTGGTCTTGCCTCTATCATCATTGTCTTGATTCTACGACAAAATCGTTATGCCCCTGCCGCCATCGTCTTAATGATTCTGGGTATAGCCATTATATTTATCAAAGGTCAATTCTCACAATTTACCCCTCCTTCCTTAACTCGCCCATTTTTTACTACCTTTGGTCTTAAGGAAGTTTGGCAAACCCTCTTACTTGCAGGTTTTGCTCAGATTCCACTTACGGCTACTAACGCCGTGATGGCTACTTCTACCTTAATCAAATCATACTGGCCAAATAGACCTGTAACCGAAAAACAACTATCTCTAAATATGGGAATAATGAACCTTCTGTTACCCTTTTTGGGTGGCATGCCACTATGTCACGGAGCCGGTGGTCTTGCGGGACAATATTATTTTGGTGCCCGAACAGGTGGAGCAAATATCATCGAAGGGGTAATTGAAATCGCGCTCGGATTGTTTCTTGCTACCTCCATCGCCGCACTATTTACTACTTTCCCTACAGCTATTATTGGCGCAATGATGTTTTTGGTAGGAATAGAACTGACTAAGTTTGCCAAAGATGTCCGTTGGGGTAAGGATTTAATTCCACTGGTCGTAACCGTTATTGTCTCGTTAGCGACCAATATGGCTTGTGGTTTCTTAACTGGACTCATAACTCATCATTTGACCCGGATTGTTAAGAATTTAAAATTGGATGGTGCCTGTTCTTTCCTTCTCAACTAAGAATTTATAATAAACACAATCTGCAGAAGTAAGCGGACTTTTGAGAGGTATCTTTTGCCTTGCCTTCCCTTTAATTTCTGCAAATCCCATGGCCACAGACCTTATTTTTGATGTGGGAATATCTTCGATAAGCCTTTTTTTCTTCAGTTTAAAAAACCCATAAAAGAAAAGACCAGGTCCAATTAAAATAAAGACTATTTCATGAATATAACCAAATACCAGGTTTAAAACCTGTACATCTCCTGTAACTGTTGATGTTGAAAAAACATATCTTGCATGCTCCATCTTCATTCACCCGATTACCGATTACCCGATTACCCTCATTAAAACAGCCGGGTATACTTAATAGTGCCGACATCTGCTTTGTAATTGGTAGCAGGGTCTTCTAGATCCTTATTTTCCTTCCGCTCATAAGTGAAAGTCCATTGTGAAGTAGTAGATAAATAATAATCTACATCCATCCTGGCCGTAAATTCTTTACTACTACAGTTTTTCTCAAGACGATATTCTTTGAATTCATAGCCTGGTTTAAGAATTAACTTTTGTGGTAAAATATCGTAACTCAAATCAATGGTTATATTAAAAGTATCGTCTTTCTCATTACCGGTTTTGTTTTTGGTGTATGAAAGATAATTAGACAGGTTAAATTTATCAGTAAACTTTGTTTCTGATGTTAAAGAAATAATATCTGATTTATAATCCTTATATTTATATTCGGTTACAGTTCCAGGGGATAGACTCTCATCGTTTGTATTTGTCTGTTGTAAATTAAGGGTTAAATCCATCTTCTTGATTGAATGGGTTAATTCTAAGGAAATATCCTTAGTAAATTTATCCAGTTGGGGATACAAAGTAGTGTATTTATCACTTTTCTCATCGGTCAGTTCACATTCAAGTGTTATTTGTGGGGCTTTTTGAGGTTTAAATTTAAGGGTAGTGGTAATAACATTGGTATCGGTAATAGGATATTCTGGGGCATCAAGTAAATTATCCGCAAAAATCTCACCGGCCAATGTCAGACTAAAAATTTTATTGGGAAGCCATTGTGTAGTCACAAAATAACCCTCCTTATCCGTATTTAAATAAGGACTACCAGCAGAGTAGTATTTAGTACCAATATAATTGTATCCAGCCTCAAAGTTCCATTTTTCTTTATCCGCCTTTAGACTGAATTTATACGCCTTATCATGGTTGATTAGACTACCTACTTGTTCATATCTGGCTCTGGATAATTCCCCTGATAAAGTCAAGAAATGATTGAGAAAGGAAAGAGCACTGTCTAGAGCAAACACATCATTTTTAATCGGAGGTGTGGTCATTGTTCCTGTTTCTTCCCTTGAATCCTTATCATCATTTATTTTAAGATAGGTCATGCCCAAAAATGTATTTTTATTTGGGGATGAGGAAAACCGGACTCCAGACAGCCATTGGTCATAATAATTATACCCATAGTCCCATTTACCATTTTTATTTATATCTTCATCTGCATCCAATATTCCATCTACATTTATATCACTTTCATAGACCGATGCCTCCTGGAGTCTGCCACCTATAAACATCAGTTCTGATTTTTCACCAAGATTAATATTACGATTAATCTTTAATCCAAATTTGGGAGATACATCGGAAGATAATGTAAATTCGGATATTTCCTGATAGAAATCACCTAAGTTCAATGTTGTCGCCGGATTGGAGAGACCAAAATGAAATGATTCTACTATCTCATTCCAATCATCATCACGATTATTAAATTTAAGCGCGATGGAACTATCAATATCTAAATTAGCCAACCTGCCATTGACTAAATATTCTAATCCTATGGTTAAATCAGGCGGTATGTCTTTTATGGTTTTATTATTGATATTCGTCTGGGTAATAGATAAAGCCCCAGAGCCACTCAGGTTAAATTTTTCTGCAAATGCCTGTTGAAAACAAAGGACAAAAATAATCAACAATCCATCAATAACCAATTTTCTTTTCATCATTTTCTTACCTCCGATTTTCAAAAATTAATTTCTCTGTTCTGCTTGAATCCATAACCTCTATCGTCAGATTATCTGCCTTGTCCGATACTATTAATTTTATCTGTTGTAGTTTTAGCGATTGCGATTGTAATGATATCTCTATAACTCCTACAAGTGATAGTACTGTATGGTAAATTCCTTCCTTTATTTTCTCCATCCTTTTACCATTAACGATTACCTCTTTAATTCCACTTCCTAAATCTTCGGCTGAGACAAAAACTTCTACCGGTATAATTCTATTTCCAGTAGAAGTACCTATTTGTTTCTTTAGATTTGTAGTCGGTTCAAGTGGTACAACCCTTTTCTCGCGGATAATAGGTGGATGTGGGTCAAAGAATGGAAAATGAACAACGGTTACACCTGGTGGACTATCTTCATACCAGGCTTTAATCACCAATTCATTTGGTCCTGGTTTCAAATGCGGTCTAAATCGATATTTGGTTATACCTTTGGCTAATTTTATAGGATTATCGTCTCCAATCTGCAAAAAGCAGATGGGGAATTCCAGCAGGTTTTTTGCAGAAGGGTGTGAGATAAAAACAGTCACATCGGGAATCCTGTTGATAAAAGGTTTATTTTGCGTTGGAAACTGTGCCTTGATTTTTGGGGACGGCAATGGTTCAGCCAATAGAAAAGGTGGTTTTTCTTCAGGCACAGGCTTAGATGTTTCAGGTGGACTGACTTTTTTCCCAGTTATACAGGTTGCAGATTCATTTTCTTTTATTGTTGTCCATTTATCCTCTGGTTCTTGCAATCCACGCATTCTAACCAAACCTGCACGCACCCTACAAGTCGTTTCCCCTTTATTACCTACTTCTATCTCGATTTTAGTCCCACGAATACCGATTACAGCTACCGGGGTATGGATATTAAATTCTGAATCCCTTGTCTTTAATTTCTCAATCGTTCCTGATATCTTACCGACCCATAATTTCATCTCCGACTTTGTAGTTCCTGTCCACTTACTTTCAAATAATTCCTTAATATCAATGGTAGTCTTTTCCTTCATCTCGATAATTGTGCCATCATCAAATTCAAGTGTAGCTTGAGATATTAATTTTGTGCGTATTCTATCATTAAGATAAAGTCGCATATCAACATTAGCTTTAATCCATTCAACTTCACTTACCCTCATTATTTCACAATCACCCTTAATTTTAGTAATAGTGATTCCTAACTCTTTAGCCTGTGCCAAATTTGAAACTAAAACTAATATCATTACCATGAAAATAAATAATTTTTTATGCATCTTATCCACTCCTTTCTAAATAATTTCGACCTGTGCAATCGGAAATTCACCTTGAATGTAGAATATTGAATGTAGAATGTAGAATGTAGAATGTAGAAATTGGGGAAAGAGAAGAAACCTAAATTTCCAATTTCCAATTTCTACATTCTACATTCAATATTCTACATTCTACTTGAATTCTTACAAATTGTCAATAAATGTCGATTGCACAGGTCGAATAATTTTAGATAATTCTACTTTTATAATATACTAAATAATTTTAATATTGTCAATCTTTTTTTTAAAATCATGACTTATAAATAAAAAAATAAAAACTTCTTGACTTTTTGACATTAATGTGATATAATTCAAAAATCAAAGGGAAGGGGAAATATCTTAAAATGAAA
Source organism: bacterium (assembly GCA_030018635.1). Lineage (GTDB taxonomy): Bacteria > UBA9089 > CG2-30-40-21 > CG2-30-40-21 > SBAY01 > SBAY01. The sequence continues at coordinate 801 of JASEHU010000063.1, read as the reverse complement.
GGAGGTGAAATGAAATGAATAAAAAACTAATATTGGCAGCGATTGTAATTGTAGGAGTGCTTGTCAGTCTGAGTTCTGGAATTCAACAGGTAATTGCTTTTGAGGATGCAAAAGATTCCCCACTTTACAAATCAACTCTAAACAATGCCCTGGGCGGATTTGTAGTTGCTCAAGCTGAAGATCCCGCGACACCAATCTCTAATGTGAAACCAACTATGAATTCCATAGCAACCAGATGTCCAGTTGAGAAAACTAAATGTCCAACGATAGCAACAAAATGTCCAACGAGATGTACCGTAGAACCCACAGCAGTTACCAAATGCCCGGCCGAAAAAACTAAATGTCCAACGATACAAACTGAATGTCCACCGAAATGTACCGTAGAACCCACAGCAGTGACCAATTGCCCGGTTGAAAAAACCAAATGTCCAACGATACAAACTGAATGTCCAGTAGTATGTACCAAACAACCTATAACAACCAAATGCCCGGTTGAGCGAACCAAGTGTCCAATGATGGAAACTCGATGTCCACAGGTAGACACGCAATGTCCACCATGTGTTACGCAACAACCCGTTGATACCAAATGCCCGGCTGAAAAAACTAAATGCCCAGAGGCAAAGACCAGATGTCCACAGGTAGACACGCAATGTCCACCATGTATTACGAAAGAACCGGCTGAGATTACCAAATGCCCGGTTGAAAGAACCAAATGTCCAATGATACAAACTCGATGTCCAGAAGTAAACACGAAATGTCCACCAGTATGTAATATAGACCCGACAGGAAGATAATTAAAAG
>JASEHU010000062.1 GCA_030018635.1 bacterium | reverse complement strand
AGTAAATTGCCTTTGACCATTAATTGTCTAATGGTATGAGCAATTTGCAGGAGAAAATGAAAACATTTGATCGCATTATAGTCCTGACTATAAGCGTGTTCCAGCTCAAACCCCTCTTTTTTCTGAGCTTTAAATCCCTGATTTTCAATCTTCCATCGGCATCGACCTCCTTGGTTAGCTAAATGCTTATAATTTGTCATAGTAATCTCTGACTTGCATATCCATGTAAAAACGGTCTTCTCCTCTCCTTTATTCCCTGAAGTTGTCTCTTGACATTCCAGGATATGAAGCTTATGCCCTTCATATTCAATATCATTAACCCAGACAAAGTCCTGGCTGGTATTAGCATCAATTACATGTTTTCCTTTATTTTCCGGACTAAGCGAGAGCAAACTCTGAAATTCTTTATAAACAGTCGGTATACTCCCTTCCTTAAATCGAATGATGTCCATCCAGCCATTTTTCTCTACTAAATCAAATACGGGTTTTCCTGCATACAAGCTATCAAATAGCAAACAAAATCTGGTGCGTGGAAAATATCCTTTCAATCTTTGAGCTAACCGATAAAAAGCCTTTAATTCACAATCTTGCTTATCTACATCTTGTGATTCATTTTCGACAAACTCGGTCAGTAATGGAATCGCAAAACCGTTAGAAGTCACCAATTTCGCTTCTAAAACATAGTAGTAATATTCATAATGGTTTTGCCCATTTTTATCCTGGCTAATCTTTCTTCTTAAGCAATGTTTGTATTTCTCCGGATTTTTATTATACTGGTCTTCACTAATGGTTATAGTTTTGGTACCATCAATACTAATTAGATAGTATTGGTTTAACAACCGATACCTTTCTAATACCCTTTGTCGGATTAAATGTCGAGCCATTTCTATACAGATTTTCTCTAAGTCGATTGAGGACAGGTTGACCAGAAGGTCAATTAATGTCCCGTGATCGGGCATTCTTTCTAGACTATAATCTTGAATACCTAAGAGAGGAAATAATGCTTTGAAATTAGCCAAGAATTTCTTCCCAAAGGTATAGTCAATATTACGGCTGGAACCTAACTGAAGCAGAAACAAAAAGAAACCTTCCCAGAATAAGATAGGCAACTCATAATCAATCATATTTACCTGACGAGGATCGTGAATTTGCCAGACCCATTTTTTTATCTCAGGGAAGAAATGGTGAACCGTTTTTGCAAATACTTCTGGTATTCTTTCGCCCTGATCTTCGCCATTCATTGATTTCCCCCCCTTTCTATTAATATTTCTCTATATTGGTTAAAAAGGGTATCTATTTTCCCATAGATTTTCCTCAAAGCCGCCAACTTATCCTGATATTGCATATAAACTCTAACTTTTTTAACCGTCGGCTCATCGTTCTTCTTGCCTGCATACCGTTGTTTTAACTTTCCATCGACCTTTTGGCTCAGGTATAAGAAAGGACCGTGTTTCTCTCCATGTGTACACTTGCAATTACCTTTTCGGCAAGCAATATAAATTTGAAACAATGAGCCTGCTTCCATTTTGGCTCGGTTCTGCATTAGTTTATTCTCCAAAAGACTCCTTTCTTTTTGCAATAGAGAAATTTTCTTCCTTATTTCTGGTAAATCCATACGATTCCTCCTTTCTAATGAATCATAATAGCATATATATTATATACTATTATGATTATACCATAAAAAGAGTAAAAATACAAATATTTTTTTAAAAAAGTTTTAGAGGGATAAAAGATTAGATTATTTCAGGAAGTTTTTGTGCGAAGATTTTTTACTCTTCAGGACTGTTTAAAATTTTAAATATAGATTGACAAATTATCAGGATTTCATTATACTTATGAAGTTGTTCAATACTCAAATTCCGTTCTTAGGAGGTTAACTGTTCAATACCAATGCAGTCTATTCCAGATGACATTTCAACAAGATTTGAAGATGTTCTTGATAAACGGGGCATTGACCTGAATCGAGGTTCCGAATTCAAAAAATGGCTGCGATATTTTTTGGATTTCTGTGCCAAATATCCAATACCGGAAGCCCGTTCTGACCAGGTGCGATTGTTTATCCAGAAATTGCAGGAAAAAGGACAGGCATCGTTTCAGCAAAAGCAGGCGGCGTATGCTGTATCTTTGTATTTTGAAATACATCGCAAGGGAAAAAATGAAATCTCGCCTGTGGATGTCGATACCGAAATAACGGAGAGGGGAATATCCTTCTCTACGCCTTTTGCTATGGAGAAATCTTCTATGCCACCTAAATCAATTTCATCTGATGGGTTTGCACAGCGTCAACCCTGGCACAAATGGGATGATGGCTATACGGTAACATCCGATTCACCGGAATGGGACACAGTTATTGCCGCTCTTGCGTCAGAGATTAAGACGCTTGTTTGAGGACATCTTCCCGAACAAGTTCGGGTTTCCGTCAGGATAATGGTCTCATCAGGGCGAGGAAGACATCCTTCCATTGGTATTTTACTTTAATCGGTTCTTGTTTGATTCCCGGGCGATAGAGGCAGACACGGTTTCTGCCCTCTTGCTTTGCCCGATAAAGAGCCTCATCTGCCCTTGAAACTAACATCTTGGCATTAAATGATGTATCCTCTTTATAACAGGTAGATACCCCCAGACTGGCGGTTAAACGGTAGGTATGCCCTCCAAAAACCATTTCACGCTCGGCTATTGCCTGACGCACCTTCTCCCCAACTAATAGTGCCCCTTCTTGATTTGTTTGCGGCATGATAATAGCAAATTCATCTCCGCCAAATCTTGTTACCCAATCGGTTTTTCGAACATTCCGTTGAATCGATTGGGCAACGGCTTTTATCAGGCGATTGCCTGCCTCGTGACCATAGGTATCATTAAAATGCTTTAAGTGGTCAAAATCTAACATAATTAAGGAAAGTGGCTGATTGTATCGCACCGCCAACTCATATTCCTTATCGAAGAATTTCTCAAAGTATCTAAAGTTATAGACTTTAGTCAATTCATCTCGTTCTGCGGATTCTTTCATTTCTTCAAATAACCGACCTCTCTCTAAAGCCACAGAAACCTGGTCGGCAATGATGGTCAGAAGTCTTTTTTGTAAGGGTGTCCAGCCATCCTTTCTAAAGCTGTAGGCACTTAAGATACCGATAGTTTTGTCCGTTTCTCTTATCGGCGCACTTATGAATCCGTCACCCCGTTCCTCTTCTCTGGGTATAGGTTTTACCTCCTCACCTGTAATTTGAAAGGAAATTTGCCTTTTAGTCTCTTTTTTGCGTCTTGGATTCCATTCTAACCACTGGGCTAACATCCTGCCCTTTAAATCCTCAATCATCTGTTCATCAAGTCGGCAATTCTTTCGCATTATGCCGGTAAGTTTTTCATCCTTGACCATCAGGTAGGCACCAACATAATAATCAAGGTAGGTATGTGCCTCATCAAGGACTAATCCAAGAATCCTTTCCCGCTCAAGCATCTGGGCTAATTCCTGACTCATACGGAATAAGAAATTAAGTTCACGGGATTGAGCGCGGAGTTTTTCTAACTCCTCATTTTGAGCGCGTAATTCCTTTAACCGTTCTTCAGCCTCATCTTGCGCCTTTTCGTCCTGGGCATTTTTTGCCTCTGCCTGTTGTCGTAAGGCATCCTTGATTTCCTGTTTAACCTGGTAGAGTAACCCTAATTTTGCCTGTTGTGCCTTCAATTCATCCAATTCTAAGTTTTCAGTTCTAACCCGCTCCTTTGCCTTTTCTGCCTCAACCCTTAAATCTTTGATTAATGCGGTTTGAGCCTGGAGTTGCTGTAGCGTCGCCCGCTCCTTTTTTAACCGCTCTAACTCCTCGAGCTGAGATTTAAGCCTCGTATCCCTTAACTGGCTTTTAATTTCGTCTATCTCTCTGATTAGTGCCTTTGTCTTTGCCTCCTCAGCATCTAATTTAGTTTTTAGTGTGTCGGCATAAGCCTTAACATCCGTTGGTTCAAGTTCTATTTCTTCTTTTACCCCCTTCGCCCCCTTCACCCCGACATTTTCCCTCAATTCCTTTATTTGTGATTTAAGGAGTTCAATTTCCCCAACTTGTGTCGTGAATTCCTCAATTTGCTCTGTTAAAGCGGTTACCTTTAATCTTTCCGCCTCAAGTTTATCCTGTGCGGGGGCGACAATTTCTTTCATAGATTCCAGATCTGCGGTTAGTCTTTCGAGCTCCTGGGTTTGTAATTGAGTTTTTGCCGATTCTTCTTCCAATTTAATCTTTAATTCCTCAGCGTAAATTTTAGCCTCTTGGGCAATTATTGTTTGAGCACGCAATTCCTCAATTTCTATCTCGTCAGGTTTTGTAGTTAATTCTACTATTTGGGCATTCAACCGCTCTATCTCTTCCTCATAACCCGTTACCTTTACGGTTTCTGCCTCAAGTTCAGCCTTTATTTCCTTAATTTCCTCCAATCGTGGTCTCTGGCTTATTTCGATATTCAACCTTTCAATCTCTGACTCGAAATTTTTTATCTTTATTGCCTCTTCCTCGATCTCCTTATTTAGTCCCTCAACCACTGCCTTTTGTTCCTCATATTCTTTCAGGAGTTGGTCAGGGTAAGGTTTACCCATTTGTGCTACCTGTTGCTCAAGTTCCTTTATCTCTTCTCGTTTAACATTACAAAGTAGCTCCAATTGTTCTGCCTCTTGGCGTAATCGTCCTACCTCACTGGCTCTAACCTCCTTTTCCTTTTCCTCTTCAGTTGGATACGGTTTTAAATTCTCAATCGCCAGACCGATATGCTTGCATATTTGGGTAAATAGTTCTAAATCCCTTTGATTGAAAGGCCCATGTGTCGCTTTGTTATTAACGCTAATAACACCTATAACCTTATCATTGATTTTTAAAGGAGCGGTAAGAAGTGATTTGGTATAATATCTATTTGAGCGAAAAGTCCTTGTAAATCGTGTATCCTGTTCTATATCTTCTACCAGTAAAGGCTTAGCGGTATGAATCACATAGCCAACGACACCTTCACCAACCTTTACTTTGGTTTTAGAGACAATAGGTATGTCTAAACCCACGGCGGCTTTCATCGTTAATTCCTGGGTTTCTTCATCCAATAACATCAAGGAACATATCTCCGCCCCCATAGCCCGGGCAACCATATTAACAATAAGTGAGTAGAGATTTTCTTTGCCCAGATTGAGGATAGATTCACGACTGCCACCAAAGAGTTGATAAGACTCGGATATGCCTTTTATTTCCTCTTCCCTTTCGACTAATTGTTCCCGTTTAAAGACTAACTCTAAGGCAGATTGGGCCAGTAGGGTAATCAATTCTACCTCTATTTCAAGGACTTCTGTAGGCATAAGGTGGTTTTCTTTATGGACAACGGCCATAAATTTATCCGGGTCTAAATTAAACTTACGGGCAATATCCCCATAAGATGAATAAGTCAAATCCGAGTTAGCAATCTGACACCCGCCTATAGTTCCAATTACCTCTTGTCCGATTAATATCGGGCAGGCAAATCCTAAAAAGCCGGCCTCGCACATAGCACAGGTAGGCATTTTATTCTTTCGTGCCTGACTCAAGGTGAACATAAGGAATTTTTCACATCTTTTTGTCCCATCGGTGGAGGATTTAATCATCCGGCAAAAATCCTTATCATTCTCTTTTTTAAAGCAATAATGCCCTTCTGTATCCACCAACCAGCAGAAGGTAGAATCCATCTTGTCTAATATTATCCCTTTGATTCTTTCCCATTCCTTGCTTTTAACAAAGATATTAAATAGTTTTTTTAGCTCGCCATTTTTCATAACTGAATATCCTCTTTTATTAAGTATTTTACACCTGATTGGGTTTTATGTCAACAAAAAAGTTTCGACCTGTGCAATCAAGTACTTTATAAACCGCTAAAGCGGTTATTTTCTTCCATTATTTCTTGGTTCACCCCGATGAATCGGGGTGTTATTCTCACCCTTATTGAGTTTAACACCCTGATTTATCAGGGTGACACGAACATTAACACCCAGGACTAACCGCTTATGGCTTTTTCATAAATAAGTTCCACTTTTCGGAGTCCTCAATTTATTGAAGGCTACTTGCTTTCACGCTACCCCAGATAAATCTGGGACTCCGTTTGAAAAGAGGAACAAACTTTTGCAAAAACCATTAGCGGTTTCCAATAAAAAGTTTGGTTGCACAGCTCGAAAAAGTTTGTTGACAAAAGAAGATTTTTGCGGTAAAATAATAACTATGATGAAAAAGAAACTTGTCTCGTTATGGATAACTCCATTAATTTTATTGCTCACAGTATTTATGTGTGGTTGTTGGACACAGGAAAAAAGTATCCGCCTACAATATAAACACAAACAGGGTGAGATTCTAAAATATAAAGTCGCTACTATTTCTAAAGGAACGGTTACTTTATCCGGTATGGAAGATTCAGGCACTTCTTCTATGACAGGACAAGCCATATCTCCAGTAGAGATAACGGCAAAGACCAGCTACCTTTTTACTCAAAAAGTTATAGGAGTTGATGATACAGGAGCAGCTGATATAGAAATTAGATATGATTCCTTTAACCAGGATATTAAAATAGGTAATCCTGAGTTTCCTTCACCCCCTTCTCCTATTTCCAAAGAAGAGGAAAATCCATTCCTTAACCTTATAAAAGGGAAAAAGGTTGCCATAAAAATAACTAAAGACGGTTCTTTATTAGGAATAAAGGGGTTTGATGAGATTTTTGACGAAATATTGGCAGCGAGGCAAGCCTCAACGAGGCAAGCCTTAACGAGGCAAGCCTTAACGAGGCAAGCCTCTCAAATGCCACAAAACATTCCTTCAGAAAATGAATTTATTCAGAAATTCAAGGATGATTTTGAAAAAAATATGATAAATTCCATAGAAGGAAATTATCAAAGATTCCCCGTAGAAGAAATGAAAATAGGTGATGCCTGGATTCGTGAGATAAATTATAATATACCATTTTTGGGAACTACTCATGGAAGATGTGCCTATACTATTGAGGAATGGACACAAGTAAAAGGGCTTGAGTGCGTCAAAATAGCCTTAGAGACAACGATGACTTTGACTGGAAAAGAACCTGATATCCTCTCACAACAGCTATTAAATACTTCACCTATTAATTTTAATGGACAGGTTTGTAGCAAAGGAAAAATGATTTTTGCCTACCAGGAAGGTAAATTAATTAATACCAATCTAAAAATGGATACTTTGCTGCAAGCAAACTATAAGACAAAAATGGGGGAAGAAGAAAAAACAATGGGAGTAAATATGAATTTCAGAACGCAAACATCCATTAAATTAATTAACAATTAATATTAAAATAATTTTCGATTAAAAAAATCCAAAATTTCTAATTCAATCCAAAATCGAAAATCCAAAATCGAAAATTATTGCTGGCGGGATAGCTCAGCCGGTAGAGCGACGGACTGAAAATCCGTGCGTCCCCAGTTCGATTCTGGGTCCCGCCACCAGTTAATATAATTATATTTGCCGGTGTAGCTCAGTGGCAGAGCAACTGATTCGTAATCAGTAGGTCGGAGGTTCAACTCCTCTCGCCGGCTTATTTAGGTGGTGTCCTATTATAGCTTAATTATAGTGAGGCATCTAAAAAAGTATAAAAAGGGGGATTATTCATTGCAAATTTATCATTGCAAATTGTAAATTTTAAATTTAAAATGCTAAATTTGCAATTTAAAATGAATTTATCCTCTTGTTTTACACAAGTTAGCTATTCACGGACACCACCCTTATTTAGTAAGTAATAGGGAGGAGGAAGTATGGAGAAGGAAGAATGTGGGATGGAGGAGGAAATAGGAATGCTACTTCATATTCCATACTTCATACTCCATACTACTTACTTCCTACTTTCTACTCCCTTTAACCGGGGGGAACATCTTGATTATAAGATCATACCGTGAACGAATTTTCATCCTGATTATCTTTATCGCCTTTATTTGTCTCCTCCTAATTTGCAGACTGTTTTATCTCCAATTTATCCTGTCTAATAAAATGCGGGCAAAAGCTGAAAATGAAACCGTTAAAATCATTCAGGTCGAATTAGCCCGAGGTACCATATTTGATAGAAATTTAAAAGAGTTAGCTATTAGTATCGAAGTAGATTCTGTCTATGCCGACCCCAAACAAATTCAAAGTCCATATACAGCCGCTATTAAATTAGCCCATATATTAAATATGAATCCAAAGACTATCTATGCCAAATTAACCTCTAAGACATCTTTTGTCTACATAAAAAGAAAGGTATCTAATACACAATCACAAAAGATAAGTGCCTTAAATATTAAAGGTATAGATTTTCTCAGAGAATATAAGCGATTTTACCCTAAAAATGAGTTAGCCGCACAGGTAATAGGGTTTTCCGGATTAGATAATAAGGGGTTAGAGGGTATGGAATTAACTCATGATAGGGATTTAAGAGGTGGGACAAATAAATTCGAGGTTGTCCGGGATGGTAAAGGAAACACTATTCTCTCCCCAAAAAGTACCTACATCACTAAGGCATCAAATGGTAACGACATTATCCTGACCATAGATGAGGTTATTCAACATCACGCAGAGATAGAATTAAAAAAGGTATGTAATCAATATCAGGCTAAGGATGGTTTAATAATTGTTATGGACCCAAAGACAGGTGAGATATTAGCCTCGGCGGTTGCACCTTCTTATGACCCAAATCATTTTAATAAATATCCATCCTCTCAATTTAAGAATAGGATTATTACTGATGTTTTTGAACCTGGCTCTACCTTTAAAATAATTACCGCGGCAGCTCTATTAAAAGAGAAATTGATTGACCCGGAGAAAATATATTTTTGTTCTGGACAGATTCAGGTAGGAAATCATATTGTTCATTGTCATCATCCACATGGAAGTCTAAATTTTGAGGGAATAATTGCCAATTCATGTAATATAGGGGTAATACAATGTATTCAAAAATTAAGTGATAGAAAATTTTATTCGCAAATTTTAGAATTTGGATTGAATGAACCTACCGGCATTGACCTTCGTGGGGAAGAAAAAGGTTTATTACCTAACATAAAGGCCTGGTCTAAACTTTCTAAGTCAAATATAGCTATTGGACAAGGGGTATCCGTTACTCCATTACAATTAATTACAGCTGTGGCCGCTATTGTCAATAATGGAGTTTTGATGAAACCATTGATTATTAAGGCTATCAGAAGCCCACAAGGAGAAATAATCAAGAAATTTAAACCTTCTCCTGTGCGACAGGTTATTTCTCCTGAGGTATCTCAAAAAATGACTCAAATTTTAAAAAAGGTAGTCACTGATGGAACAGGGAAATTGGCACAAATTAATGGATATGAGATTGCCGGAAAAACCGGGACTGCTCAAAAAGTGGACACACTAACAAGAAAGTATAGTGAAGATAAGTTTATTGCCTCTTTTATCGGTTATCTTCCGGCCGATGACCCCAAAGTAATCATCTTAGTCGTTATCGATGAACCTAAGGGAACATACTGGGGCAGTAAAGTAGCCGTTCCTGCCTTTAAACAAATAGCCAAAAGAGTCCTCTCTTACAAGGGAATACTTCCCACAAAGATGCCCGCATCACTCATACCATAAGCGTACTATTAAAATAATTCGACCTGTGCAAACGGAAATTCACCTTGAATGTAGAATATTGAATGTAGAATG
>JASEHU010000061.1 GCA_030018635.1 bacterium | reverse complement strand
GCCTCAGTTATCAGTTGTGAAGTAGGTTAGTTATCAATAGGTTCAAGGTGCAAAGATTAAGGTTGAGATTGAGGAGCAAACCCCTTAACCTTGAGCCTTGAACCTTTTTCAACTGATAACTGATGGATTACACCATTCACAAGATTTTTCTTGACAAAATAGTCATAGTGAGATACAATAACTTAAATTGTTTATAACAGGAGGTACAAAAATGGGGCTAATATATATTGATGGGAAACTTTACAAGAAGGAAGAGGCAAAAATTTCGGTCTTTGACCATGGATTATTATACGGTGATGGGGTCTTTGAAGGCATTAGGGTTTATAACGGTCGGGTATTCAAATTGAGCGAGCATCTGGATAGATTATTTAGCTCGGCTAAATATATTATGCTCAACATACCACTGACTAAAGAAGAATTGACTAAAGCGGTAATTGAAACTACCAAAGCTAATGAATTAAAGGAGGCCTACATTAGATTAATAGTAACACGAGGGATAGGCGATTTAGGGTTAGACCCAAAAAAATGCCCTAACCCATCTATCATTATCATTGCTGACAAGATAGAGCTTTATCCAAAGGAATATTATGAGAATGGTTTAGAATTAATTACTGTGCCTACTCGTAAAAACAGTCAGGATGCCTTAAGTCCATGTATTAAAACCCTGAACTATCTCAATAGTATTATGGCTAAGATTGAGGCTAATCAGGCCGGGGTATTGGAGGCAATTATGTTAAATGCCCAGGGATATGTGGCCGAATGCTCTGGTGATAATATCTTTGTTGTCAAAAACAATTCACTCCTTACCCCGCCTTTATGGGTAGGGGCATTAGAAGGAATTACACGGGATACCGTTATGAAGATAGGTAAAGAGTTAGGTTTTGAGGTAAAGGAGGCAGTTATGACTCGATTTGACCTTTATACCGCAGATGAATGCTTCCTGACCGGCACAGCCGCAGAGGTAATCCCGGTTAAAAAAATTGATAATCGTATCATTGGCAATGGCAAATCAGGAAAACTTACCTTAAAAATCACAACCCGATTTCATGAATTGACACAAACAGAAGGAACAAACCTAAATTAGTGATTAGTGATTAGTGATTAGTGAATAGTGAATAGTGAAAAGGAAAGAGGTGATATTACTTCCTCACTTTTCACTTTTCACTTTTCACTTTTAAGTCCTATAAGACCTATAATCTGGAGTGGAGAAAATAATGAGAATCAATCCTGCGGTAGTTGCTATTGTGGGCAGACCAAATGTCGGAAAATCAACCCTTTTCAATCGCCTTATCCGTAGTAAAAAGGCAATTGTTGACTCTACCCCCGGTGTTACCAGGGATAGAAATTATGGAGATGTCTCCTGGCAAGGAAATAGATTTAGACTTATCGATACCGGTGGAATAGGTTATCCAGCAGACTCGTCGATGCTTAATTCAATAAGAAAACAGGCCGAATCTGCTATTAGCGAGGCGGATTTAATCCTATTTTTATGCGATGGAAAACAAGGGCTTTTGTGGGAAGATAGGGAAGTAGCCCGGCTTTTATTGAAAACACGAAAAAATACCCTCTTAGTGGTTAATAAAATAGATGATTTAGCCGGGAATGAGATTTGCCTCGTTGAGCCATTGTTGGCCGATTTTTATAAATTAGGGATGGGAGAGCCTATTCCAATTTCTGCCGCACATGGTCTAAATGTGGATACTCTATTAGATAAAATACTTACCTTGATTTTGTCCTATCAACCTGGATATGAAAAGGAAGGAATACGGGAGATTGTACCTATTTCAGTAGCTATTGTTGGTAAGCCGAATGTTGGTAAATCCTCTATTTTAAATGCGATATTAGGACAAGAACGCGTCATTGTAGATAATCTTCCCGGAACAACAAGGGATGCCATAGATACCTTATTTGAAAAAGGCGATAATGACGCAAGCCTCACACAATTTCTGTTTATTGATACTGCCGGAATCCGTAAGAAAAATAAAGTAACGGAATCATTGGAATATTACAGTGTCCTCAAGGCTATCAAGAGCATAGAAAGGGCATCGGTGGTTTTACTGGTTATCGATGCTATAGAAAAAATTTCGACACAGGACAAAAAGATTGTGGCTTACATGGAAAAAACAGGTTGTGCCGGAATTATCATCGTCAATAAATGGGATTTAGTCCTGGCAAAGAGGCAAGCCTCAGTGAAGCCTGCCTTGTTGATGGACGAATACAAGGAATATATTCAGGACAAAATACCTTATCTTAGCCATTTCCCAATTATGTTCACATCTACGCTGACAAAGGAAGGGATTAACCGACTACTAAGTTTAATAGAGAAGGTCAGCAAAGAACATAAAAAATGGGTTAGCACCTCTACCTTAAATGCGGTGATTAAATTGGTTTATTCCCAGAGGAAACCACCCAGTTCAAAAGGTAAGGGTTTAAAGATTTATTATGCGACGCAGGTTAAAACCTCACCGCCGACATTTCTTTTATTTGTCAATCATCCAACCGCAATTTCTACTTCTTACATGAAATATTTACAAAATCGAATTCGAGCCGAGTTGAAATTAAGTGCTACCCCTATTCAAATCAAGCTCAGGCAAAGACCACGATGAAAACTCAAGCAAATCTAAAGAAATAGGCTGTTTGAAGAGCTCATTCCTTGTCCCGTTTTGAATAACCTCTCCACCTTTTAGGAAAAATATTTTCCCTGCAAAGTATCTTGCCTGAATTAAATTATGTGTGGAGAGAATAATCGTTTTTTTAGATTTTGCCAGTTCAAGGATAATCTCTTCTATATTTTTTACACTTATTGGGTCTAAGTTATTTGTCGGTTCGTCAAAAAGAAATAGTTTTGGGTCAATAATTAAAACCCTGGCTAATTGTAATCTCTGTTTCTCTCCACCTGATAATTTTTTGGCATCATTATTTATTTTGTTTAATAAGCCAACCGTAGAGATTATGCCTTTGATTTTTTCTTGCTCAATCTTTAATTTACGGAATTTTAAGCCGTAAATTATATTTTGATAGACCGTTCCTTCTAAAATAATTGGATTTTGAAAAACAAAGCCAATCTGTCTGTGGTAATTTAATTTTTCTCTTGAATTGAATCCTAAAGAAGATTTCCCATCATAAACTACCTCACCTGAATTAGGATGGTCAAGAAGTCCAATTATTCGCAAGAGTGATGTTTTTCCTGCACCATTTGGACCAATGAGAACATTTATACCCTCACCTTCAAAATTCAAATTTATGTCTTTTAAAATACGAAAGTTGTCGATTTTCTTGTTTAGATTTTTGATTTCGATATCCATTATTTACCCTGAATTATCTGTAAAATTATATTTATAACTATGGCCACAAAAAGTAAGACAAGACCAACGGCGATTCCAATTTCAAAATTTCCTTTCATCGTCTCAAGGGCAATAGTAGTTGTCATTACCCGTGTTTCACCTTTTATATTTCCGCCGACCATCAAGGTCATTCCTGTTTCTCCAATAACCCTGGAAAAACCGGTAATTACAGAAGTGAGAAAAGCGAATTTCCCTTCTTTGATTAAGATTAAGGCCATCTGATATTTATTTGCCCCTAATGAATATGAAACATCCTGAACATCTTTGGCAATACCTTTTAAGGCAGAAAGAACAAGGGTGGCAATTATAGGGGTGGCCAGAATTGCCTGGGCAATTATGATAGCATAAGGGGTGAAAAGAAGTTCAAAGGCACCCAGGGGTCCTCTTCTACTTAAAAATATATAGACTAATAACCCAATCAATACAGCGGGAAAGGCAAGTGAGGTATTTAAAATAGCCGTTAAAAATCTTTTAAACCTAAATTCTTTGACGGCCAGAAAAATTCCTACAGGTATAGCCAATGCCCCGGATAATACGGTAGCAGTCCCCGAGACAACTATGGATAAAAATACAATTCCAATTATTTCTTTTTGGGGTGGAAATAAAAGTAATAATCCCTGTTTTATTCCTTCAAACAAATATTCCATTAGAGTTTGACCTTGTAAAAACTGAAATTTGACAACTAAAAAATCTATTTGACGACATCCGGGAAAAATAATGGTTCACCAAATTTGTCAACACCGTAATTTTTAATAAGCTTTTGTCCTTCTTGACTTCTAATAAAATCTGCAAATTTCTGAGCTAACTTGAAATTTGCCCAGGGAAATTTTGTTGGAGAAACAACAATCACTGAATATGGGTTATAAAGTATGGAGTCACCTTCAACAAGTATTTGCAGGGTATCAATCTCTTTTTTATGTGAAAGCCAGGTTGCTCTGTCAACAAGGCAATAGGCATTTTTTTCATCGACAATTCTTAAAGTCATTTCCATCCCTGTGCCACTTTCAATATACCATTTGCCTCCTGGTGTTATCTGCAACTGTTTCCAGATACGCAATTCTGCCTTATGTGTTCCTGAGTCATCACCGCGGGAGACAAAGAATGATTTTGTGGCATATATTTTCTTGAAGGCATCTAAAACATTTTCTCTATCATTTGACTTCTGACTTCTGACTTCTGACTTCTGACTTCTAATCCCAGCCGGGTCGTTTTTAGGTCCAACTATTAAGAAATCGTTATGCATTACATCAAGCCGTTTTAATCCATAACCTTCAGCAACAAATTTATTCTCAGCAGTCCTATCATGAATTAAAACAACATCTGCGTTACCATCTTTAGCTAATCTAATAGCCTGACCTGTCCCGACTGCAATTACTCTGACATGACAGTTGAATTTCTTCTCAAAGGCAGGTATTAAGACATCAAACAGACCGGAATCAAGCGTAGATGTTGTTGAAACAAGAATAAGTTTTTCTTTGGCAATCGACTGACTTGTATATCCAAACAGGATAAAAAGTATCAGGAATAAGATATTTAGTTTGAAAATGTAGTTTCTCATTTTTACCTCTTTTCTTTGTTTTATTATAGCGTATAATTTTTTAAAAGTCAAGAAAATTTCATTGACATAAAAACAAATTAATGATAAAATAAAAGAAGGAGGTGAGTAAGATGACCATAGCTAATGTCAAGGCAAAGGCAAAGGAACTGGACATAAAGTCAGGCAAGATGACAAAGGATGAACTTATCAAACAGATTCAAAGACAGGAAGGCAACTTCGATTGTTTTGGAACTGCAAGTGATAATTACTGTGACCAGTCCGATTGCTCCTGGCGAGATGACTGTTTAGGATAAAAAGGAGAAGGAGAGGGGACAGGGTTTAGAATAAATTCTATCCCCTCTCAGGTAACAACTTAAGAATTATTACTTGAGTACCAGATGTAACCTGATTTTGTAACTATTTACCCAAATGAAGTGCAAGGTGATTGTGGTAATAGGTAAGAGAGAAAATCTATTACCTCATATTCGTAAAACGAGACCGACTTCTTTATCTATTCCTGCAGATCTTGCTACCAGGGCAGTTTTCCTGGCAAGAGTGTATAGGAAAACAAACATTGAAGGATGGTTTATCCACATTATTCAAGAGCGAGTCGAAATAGAAGAAGTTGCTTTCAGTGAGACGAAACGTGATATGGCTAAGTGTACCTGAAGGTAAATACCTTCTTGTAATCGCGGCCCACAAGAATAAATAGTTTGTAGGCAGACCCGATACCTCATAAGCCGAATATTCTTTAATATGCTCTGGGGGTAGGTAGGGGACGGTGGTGCAGAAAGTGCGAGTCCATTGGATAGCACACCTTGCTCAGGATTTAACTTCTGCTTAAATCTGATTTTGCTGGTGTTTTGCTTATGAATTTGGGTGTTATCCAGTTAGGAAATTATAAAAAATCAATACAAAATTTGTCAAATGCTAATCAATTGGGATGATAAACAGTTTCCGGATAACATAACAATTCGGATGATATACAGAAACTGTATAATAACTTGTTATGCTTATAAAGATAAAATAAAGATACTGATAAACATAGATTGAACATGGATAAAAAATCTGTAAATATTCATTGCGGACAAAAGAGGTGATTGAAGATGTTCTCTGCAAATGGCAATCTTAAATATCCAGAAGATTTTGTTAATAAAATAATCTGCGGCGATTGCTTAGAATTGATAAAGTTAATTCCAGATAATTCCATAGATGTAGTGCTTACCGATCCACCTTATGGATTAAACAAAAATGGTATCCGAGGCGATACTGATTTAAGTCTTTTTTATAATGTTTTGCCAGAATGTGATAGAATCTTAAAAGACAATAGTTTTTTTATTACATTTTTTAGCACAAAGTTTTTGCCACAATTATTTAAGAACAATCTATTCAATTATTTCTGGCAGATTGTTTTATATTGTCCTGAAGGAAGGGTTAAATCACCTATAGGATATACCAAATTTATGTCTTGCGTTATCTTTAAGAAGGGAAGTCCTAAAATTATTCGGTGGAATAAGGATATATTTATAGATACTCCTGGTAAAATGGTTGAACCTGATGAAGGATATATAGACCACCCCACACCAAAACCTAAACACTTTATAAAGGAAATCTTAAAAATGTTTACTAATGAGAACGACTTAATTTTAGATCCCTTTATTGGAAGCGGAAGCACTGCGATAGCGTGCCTTCAACTTAATAAAAAATTCATTGGGTTTGAAATTGAAGAAAAATATTGCAAAATTGCCCTTGAAAGAGTCCAAAAGGCATTAGGGTCGGTTATAAAAGACTCGGGAAATAGTAGTTTAAAATAAGGAGATAAAAATGGATTGGACAATTAAAGAAAATAATATTTTATTAACCATACCTGCTACTAATGCTGGTAAATTCAGATTTAAAAAAAGAAAAAATAGATTAGATTTTGGCGAAACATTTTCTACAAGAGAATGTCTTTTTGATGAGCAAACATACTTAGAATGGCAAATTAGTTATGATGTTCCTATTAAGGATGTTGAAGATGGCAAAAAAGAAACAAAATTAACAAGCAAACATTTTGTTGGAAGTAACAGGAAAACAAAATATCCTTATGAATTGTCGGAAATATTTTATAAAGCTATGGAATTAGAATTTATCACTAAAAAAGAAGTTGAAAACTTACTCAATGAAATAAGGGACTATAAAAGTTTTATAGACGAAAAAGCCATAACCGTTGAGCATCATTCACGACTAACTATAAACGGAATAAATTTTGAAGAAACGAGTATTAAATTACCAACACTTTTTATGATTGAAACTCTGGATGAAACACAGATAGAAGTATCTATTCAAAAGCAACAATATGCCTCTGGCGTTCAGCCGATGGTTTATTTTTGTGTCCCCCTAAAGGCATTCAAGAATTCATCAGAGCTTCACGGCAAGTCATCGGTCTCTGGCGATAAACTCGTTTATGTTATTAACAAGAGCAATGTTTTCAATATTGTCTGTATGATGAAAGTATTCGGTATGGCGTCTAAACGACACAATTATGATGTGGTTCAAATTCTTAAAGTGCTTCTTGAAATTATTGATAGGTGATTATTATGCAAGTGAACTTAGCGGAACATTTACCGAAAAATGAAAGAATCCAGTTAGGCAGTTATTATACTCCCGAAAGGCTTGTGCATAGGGTCTATGATTTTATTCAGCCCTATGTCCATAACAAGAAAAAGAAGGTTGTCCTATTCGATAGTGCAGGGGGTTGCGGGGCATTTTTATTCGGTATCAAGCAGTGTGATTATCGGATAGCAGATCGTGATTTAAACGCTTGCAAATTCCTCAAACAACATTTTGAACAACAAAATGTTTTTCATACAAATTCTTTAATAGAAGTCAACAGAGCAAAATATTTTATTTCTTCTTCTGCATTTTTAATTATGATAGGCAATCCGCCTTATAATGATACAACATCAGAGTTTAAGAATGGCGCGAAAGGGCAGAATATATGCGATGAAGATTTATATGATAGAGATATAGGTGTTTCATTCTTAAAGTCATATCATAAACTTAATGCTGATGTCGTTTGTGTGTTACATCCACTATCATACTTAATAAAAGAATCTAATTTTAAGAGATTGCGGGATTTTAAGGATAATTACAAGCTAATAAAAGGTGAGATATTTTCTAGTACATTGTTTCATGGAACAGGAACAGGGAAATTTCCAATATTGGTATCTCTTTATGAAAAAAATGCAGATGGAATGACATTTGAGGACATTAGAAACTTTAGATTTAATATATTAGATAATGACAAAACATTTGTTTTGTCTAATTTTAAGACTACGGATGGATATATTAATAAATATCCTCCACGCAAAAATGATGTCCAAAAATCTCCTATCGGTTTGTATTATTACACTTTTCGCGATCTTAATTCTTTAAAGAAAAATGCCTCTTTTCGGACAAAAGAACATCCTAACGGAATAGTGGTAACATTAGAAAATTTTTATAAGTATTCGTATCTTTATTCGCTGAAGAGTCTGTTTAATCCTGAAGATGCGTGGTTATATGGGAATTTGTCTCCCCTTGTCCACATAGAAGATGTAGAGCAAAATAAAGAACTTTATGTCTCATACGCTATTAAAACTAATAAAGTTTTCAAAGAAATGGGAAATTCTATTTTGAGGAAAATTGCAGAATTTTATAAAGTTAAATTCGATAAGACAGCTGATATTGACAAGATGGAAAAGACAATTAAACATAGATTAGTCAAGTTAGTTTAGATTGTCCAATAATTGGGGATAGCGACTATTAAACGCCTAACCAGTCGCTGAAGCTGACTGGCGAGTACGCCAGCAGCTTAGCTCTATCGTTAGACACTGAACGAGCTTTGAGGATGAAGGGCATGAAATGGATGTACTACGAAGTATGTGACAAGCCATTCGTGAGCAAAAATACTGCATTAGCTCACATGCCAATGACGAAATGGCCGAGGATTTTATGGTAGTGGCTGATATTGAGAGCATCATCCTTACAGGTGAAATTATGCGAAAGTTTACCCACGACCCACGTGGTATTCGGTACGAAGTGCGCGGTTATACCGTTGATTACCACCGTGCGTATGTAGTGTGTCGCTTTCTGCTGTCGGGCGTATTGCTGATTATCACGGCATATATCGAAGAATAATAATGAGGAGGTAGATACGATGAAAGGTGATCAATGTGAATTCTGTAAAGGAACAATGGAGCAACAACACATCTTATCCCGGTTTTGCTTTAAAGGACAGACGATTTATGTCGAAAATGTACCTGCTTGGGTCTGCAACAAATGCGGTGAGCAATATTTTGACGCACCAGTCTATAAACATCTTGAGGAGATCGCCTGGCAGCGAGAACGGATTCAAAGGGTTATCTCTTTTCCCCTCGCGGAATTTGATAAGGCTGTCGCTTGATAACAGAGATGATAACGAGGAGAGTTAAGGGTCAAATCGAGAATATAGAATTAAAAAAATCTGTTTTCTACAATTCTGGATTTAACCCAACTATTACAGATTATTGAGCAATATAATCTTCAAATGGAGGATGAAATATGAACGATTATCATGTCAATATATTTTACAGCGAAGAAGATGAGGGATACATTGCAGATATACCCGATTTGAAACATTGTTCTGCTTTTGGCACAACACCAGAAGAAGCATTGGGGGAAGTATTAGAAGCAAAGAAGTCGTGGATTGAAGCAGCACGTGCCAATAGCAAAGCAATACCAACTCCTCATTTTCGGGTGGTGTCCTATTATAGCTTAATTATAGTGAGGCATCTAAAAAAGTATAAAAA
>JASEHU010000060.1 GCA_030018635.1 bacterium | reverse complement strand
AGCCCGAACTTGTTCGGGGGAGATGTCCTCAAACTCGTTGAGACTTCCAACATCAGTTCTTGTGGTTACTTTCCACCGTTCACTGAGCGGTTACACACAAAATGCAGGAGCAAAAGAAGAGATTGAGATTGTTCCACAAACAGGGCATACAGCTGAGGTTTTATCTGTCGCCTTCAGCCCGGATGGAAGATACATTGTCTCCGGAAGTTGGGATGAGACGGTGCGGCTGTGGGAGGTAGAAAGCGGTAAGCAAATGAGAAAATTCAAGAGGCATACATCTTATTCAAGGGTAGTACTCTGTGACATTTTATTTTATGGGTATAAACAAATTTTTATACAGAATCACGAAATATATCCTCACACAAAAACACAAAGCACATAAAGAGGAAAAATAAAAAGAATCTTTGTGTTCTTTGTGTGAGAAAAACCTACAAATTTAAGTGTCATGGAGTACTACACTAATGGCCGATTTAATCATGTCCATGGAGCCCCCATTCTACATCATCAAGAATGAATTTTTCCATCAGTCCAGGCCGGTGGGAATCCAAAAAGTGTCGTATTGCCTCAGAAAAAATGTCTTTTTCATCTCGGAACCAGCCTTCTCCAATAAGAACCATAGCTTTGTTATAAAGTTGCTCCGGTACCTCTGTTTGAATGGTTTTCATAGATTTACTTCCCCCTGTTCAAATCTAAGTTGAAAATAATCTGATAATCTTGTTAATCCTGAATTGAAGTATAACATAAAAATAAGTTTTTAGCAAGGGATTTTTTTGCTTGACTTGTTTGAAAGTTTAGAGTAGAATAAATGAGCAGGGAATAACCACAGGCAGGCTTGAAGAAATCGGAGTTTAGGCTTTAGTGGGTCATTCCATTTGATATTGGGGGTATCTATGATAGAATCCAGGAGTCAGAATCCAGGAGTCAGAATAAACCTCACTCCAGGAGCGCCTTTTTTATTCTGACTCCTGACTCCTGAATTCTGACTACTGGAGCACCCACAATATCAAATGGAATGAACCACTAATCTCCCAAAGGGAAAAAGCAAGATAGAAATTGTTGCCCACAATCCGAAGAAGATAAAAAGATGGGTGGAAGAGATAGTAATTAATTATGAAGAACCCAAAGGGGATTACTATGCCTTACTTATTGGTATCAGTGATTATCAGGATAAGGATAAAGATAGATCAATCACCATAACTGAGGTTTATGATTACATCTATAAAAAGGTGGAAGAGAAATCAAGAGAGCTTACAGGCTTTGCTCAACATCCTCAGTATTTTGGAAGTAGAGAAGGGAATAGAATCTTAACTATCATTAAATAAATTTTTAGCGGATTGCCAGCGTGATCGTTTAGGCGGAAGGTCCGCTGCCAGATGAATATCCTGAGCGATCGGTTTCTCACACAAAGCCGCAAAGAACACAAAGATTTCTTTTGAGTACTTGCCGTAGTATTAGAGACTTGTTTTATGGAAGCCTTCTTTTCTGCAGAAAATGTAGGTAGAGCATTAAATATAGATAGAGTCAGTAATCCACTTACAAAAAGCAAGATAAATATTTTACCCTTTTTCAAGTCATAATCCTCCTTCTCACTTTATTTCAACCGAAGTCCCTTTATCCGCATTGCAAATAGGATAAGACACATAACCACTAACCCATGGTTGGTGGAGACTGAATTCCTTTTGATGCCAGAGGAAGACTCATGGTGATTCTTCGTGTATTTTACGCTCGATCTGTTGATATAATTTTATCCTTTCGCCATCATTAGTTATTTTTTGAGCCTGGTCGATTAATTTATCAACTTCCTGATTTTTATAAAAGGCACGATTTCCGCCACTACCAAAGTTTTTTGAATAAAAAAGTGGGGTTAAGAAATTCTCTGCATCTGGATAATCGGCAATCCAGGCAAGATAAAAGGCATCGGTTTTACCTTGATTAATCATCTCTTTTAAGGTAGTCCACTCCAATTGGACAATCTCTGCCGCAATCCCTGCCTCTTTTAATTGAGCCTGTAATATTTCCGTAATTTCTAAGACCTCACGACTATTTTTCTGATATATTTTCATTGAAATACCATCTGGAAATCCAGCCTTAATTAATAATTCTTTTGCTTTTTGAGGATTGTGTTCATAGGGTTTGATTTGTGTTGAATAACCTTCTATGCCAGGAGGGATGGGGCCATGAGAAGATATACCTCTACTTTTAAGCACGGTATTTAAGATTATCTCTTTATCGATGGCATAATTTAGTGCCTGCCTTATTTCGAGTTTATCAAACGGTGGCTTCTGGCAATTTAATCCTAAATAATAGACATTCATTCCTGCCTGACTGACTATATATTTTTGCCATTTTGGAGCGTTGATTATACGCTCGAATTCAGATGAGGGAAGACCGATTGCATCTAAATTTCCAGCCTCAAATTCTGCCCAGGCGGTTAATTCCTCCGGGATGATGCGATATTCCAATCTCTTTACCTTTGGTTTTGCATCAAAATAATCAGGATTAGCTACCAAAACTATTTTTTCATCATATCGCCACTGGTCCAATTTGAAGGGGCCTGTGCCTATTATATGTCTTGAAAAATCTTCAGCAGATAATCGGCTGCGAAATGTATCCAGGAATTTTTTTGTTGAGAGAGAATCCCGGCTACAGCCGGCTAACAAGATAATACTCAACCCACAAACAATCATTAAGTTTTTATTAAACATATTTTTCCTTCCTTTTTATTTGATTTCTGATTTCGGGGGACATAATGGATTTCGGGGGACACAATACTAAATCATTCTTTTGGGCCAAAAATTTAGTATTGTGTCCCCCGGATTAACCCCAACCACCTTCGATATATCGTTTAATACCAGTTAAAAATTTAGCGATAGCGTCGTAAACCTGCTGTTATCTGCTCTTACGCGGGTCTGAATATTACCTATTTGTAGTTTCTGTTACAATACGGTAACCTTTCTCACCAGAAATAAGTTTGTAACCTTGGGATTCCAAGAACCTTTCTGCTTTCTTATTGTACCATCTTGCTTTCTCTTTAGGACTTAAACCTTTAGTAATCTCTTGATGCTTTGTCCGTATCTCATGTAATCTTTTCATCATTGGGTCATCATCAAATTCATGCATTCCTACCACCTTTAGATAAGATCCTTTTATAAAGATGTTCTCTTACATCGTCTAAATCGACTATATCCACTTCATCCTCCACCGCCATAGAAACTTTGCCATAATATTTAAAAAACTCTCTTGGCTTAATACCACTAACTGCTATATCAATGTCTTGTGCCGATTCAAGTTCCTCAAGACAGGAACCGAATAATAACATTTTCTCCACACCAAAATCTTTACTAATGCTGATAATTTTAGCTAACTCTCTTTCAAGAACTTTTCTTTTCATTAGGGTGTGGCTATTCTTAAACGACGGAAGAACGATAAAAAAATCCTGTAATTACTGAAGTTATGTAAAAAGTTAAAATGGGAAAAACCTTATTTTTGAGGAGATATTACCTATGAACAGTAATATAGGGTCCTTTTGTCGGAAAAATCCAGTGTTTGGGTGGGGAAAATACCTTTTTTGAACCTAAAAGCAAGGTAAAAGCCCCTTTTTTCCGTCGTCCTAAAGTAGCCACACCCTTTTCATTATTTAATTACCTCAATTGGCTGTCAAAATTTCAGATAACGTTCTCAGCATATACGACGTTACGACCGAAAAGAGCAATGTTCCGAAGATGAACTCCTTAATCATTTTCAACTTTTTTGCCTTTACTAATGGCTATCTCTACCGCCTCTTTAGCTGTTTGGGCATAAATGATGGGTGGTATTTCGTGGTTTTCACGATTAAGTTTCCATGTCTTTAGTCCTATTAATGGAACACCCAATTTTAAACAAAAGGCCATTTCCGACAGAGTGCCATAACTTCCTTCAATAGCAATTACTGCTTGAGAGGACCTGATGATAATAATATTCCTTGCCTGGTCCAACCCGGTAACAATAGGGATGTCAATGTAGGGATTGGCTGTGGCTTTATCGGTGCCGGGTAATATACCTACGGTTAATCCTCCCTGGCTTTTTGCCCCGCGAGATGCCTCTTCCATTACCCCACTTAACCCGCCACAAATCAATATCGCCTTTGCCTTGGCAATTTCTACCCCTACCTCAAAGGCTAATTTTTTACCTTCTAAAGAGGGCTGACTTTCACCGATAACCCCAATCTGCATTAAATTCACCTTTTTATAAGGGTTCAATTATATGGAGTCCATTAATTAAGTTGACATAAAAAATGGAGATGGTTCATTTTTATCGTTTTTTCTGTGATTTCTTTTTGGAAATTAGAAATTAGAAATTGGGGGGAAACAGATACGATTTTCTTCTCTTTTCCTAATTTCTATTTTCCAATTTCAAATTTCAATATGTCAAATTATTTATTAGATTGCATATAGGTGCTATAATTGCTGACTAAATTTCAGATAAGCATTGTACCGATAATAATAATTAGCACGGCTGGTAACATAGTTGTCCAATTTATTGGTAAGTGAATAACTCCAAAAATAGAAAGGTTAATGACTACCAGCCCACCTATACTGCCAATCAAGAGGCATAAAATACCTATACCTGTTAATTTTCCTTTTTTGATGAGTTCGTTCCCGGTTAAGATTTCGGTATAAATCAATCCCCATTTTTTTACCCTCGGATAGAGGATAGTAAGTAAAAATGGACCCAGGAGACAGGAGACGATAAAATTATTCAGGGTAATGATATTGGCTAATATGGTCATAGGGACAAGCCCTAATAAGTCCACCCCCCAGGCAATAAATACGCCACAGGTAGAGGCAGATAATGCCGCACAACAAAAATAGGTCAGGAATTTTTTAGGGGTTTTGAATACAGGGTCTTGTTTTGAAATAGACTGCCA
Organism: bacterium; assembly: GCA_030018635.1. Lineage (GTDB taxonomy): Bacteria > UBA9089 > CG2-30-40-21 > CG2-30-40-21 > SBAY01 > SBAY01. Next base: position 4,789 of record JASEHU010000060.1, on the reverse strand, counting down.
GACTTTATACGGAATATATCCGTAGAGAAAGTTGCCGATAAAGCCAAAGAATGACCCGGGTCCTAATGTTCCGAAGAAATCGCCAATCAAATTACCAAAAGCCGACCCCCAGGCACCAGCCGGACCAAACATAAGTGAAAATACTACAGGTAAAGTAGCCGCAGGCCGTATCTCTGTAAAGCCCGGGATAATGGTCGCAATCTTAAACGGTATAAGCACCACCGCATATACCGCCGCACACACTGCCGTTAAGACGACCATCCTTGTCTTACCCCACATCGAAATCAACTCTTTCATTTTTCAATTATCTCCTATTTTATTAAACTGGACTTTCGTGATTTTTAGTGGGTTGAAATCCCTTGAAAACATACGGGACAGCAATTATTGATAAGTTAAGGTTAAACCCTAATCTGCCAAAAATTATAAACACGAAAACTTGAAATTTAAGAAAATACGAAAAGGAATATATCTTTTTTCGTGCTTTCGTCCTTTCGTGCTTTCGTGATTCTATTGAATAAATTCACGAAACTCCAGGGGACATAATACTAATATAATAATTAGGAAAAAATATGTTAAAAAGAATTCTCACATGGATAATAATAAGTGTTTGTTGGACATTATTTATTAACTCAGGGATATGGTGTGCAACAAAAACAGTTGAACTCAAACAAGATTTGGCAAAACTTGAGCAAACCGCAATTCAAGATGTTGCCCTGGATGAAAATACGGTAAAAGAAGAGAAAAAACTTGCCGGACAGGATTATAGTATCAACTTTTTCGTTCTTATTCTAAAGGCTGTTTTTTCACTCTTAATTATTAGTGGGCTTATCTATTTTGTTCTTCGATTTTTCCTGAAAGGACAGAGATGGCTGACAAAACAACAAGGGCTTATTCAAATTATCGGGACTCACCCTTTAACCCCTAATAAATACATTCAAATAATAGAGATTGGTAATAAATTATTAGTTTTAGGTATTTCTGACCATAGCATTAATTTATTAACCGAGATTAGAGATAAGGAAGAGATAGATTTTATTAAAATACAATTCAGCAGACAAGAGGATAAAATGCAATTATCCTTTATTCAACATCTAAAAGAAAGAATTTCTGGAGGAGAAATAAAACAAACAAGTTATGAAGAAAAACTCCAATTCTTAAATAAACAAAGAGAGAGATTGAAGAAATTAGAATCATAGAAGGTAGAAGACAGAAGGAAAGTATTTTTACTTCTTGATTCTAAAAAGGGAGACAAAGTGGATTACTTCGATGCGAATATGGCCTTATTAAGGAAGAAAGAACCGAGGTTAGCTAAACGATTAGAAACAGTGTCTCCGGCTAAAGATGTTGATTTTGCCTCTTTATCCATCTCTAATATAATTGATACTAATATTAAGTTAAATCATATCAATACCCTGGCAGTCTTAGGTTTTGGTGTAGGCACTCATATAAGAGAATTGGTAGAAAAAATACCACCTAAAACATTTTTATTAGTAATTGATTCGGATATAGCGACATTCAAGGCATTACTTCAGAGAATAGATTTAATCCCAATCTTAAAATCATCCAATATTAAACTTGTTATTGGTGAAAATGCCTCTTATGCGGTGCGTTATCAAATAGATGATTATTATAAGGTAAATACGATACCGGATATAGTTGTTGCTGAACACAAACCTTCTGTAGAAAAAAATCCGGAGTACTATAAAGAAATAAAGGAATTATTAGAAGAATCCAGTATTATTGCCCGTCAGAATTTAGCTACATTAATGACTAATGCCACGCTCTGGCAAGATCAAATTTTAACTAACCTACCGGTTATTATAAAATGCCAGGCGATAAAAACACTATTTGGGAAATTTTCCAATATCCCTACAATTATAGTTTCAGCAGGACCTTCTTTAGATAAAAATGTTGCCTATTTAAAATATGCTAAAGATAAGGCATTGATTATGTGTGTAGATACAGCCTTAAGAACATTGTTTAATCATGAGATTAAGCCGGATATTGTCGTTAGTATAGATGCCTCGACTAAAAATTATAATTATTATTTAAAAGATCTTGATGTTTCGGATATATATTTAATGTCAGGGCCGGCAGTTTATCCTGAGACTATTACCTCTTTTGTTCCAAATGTATTTGTAAGTGGTTTTGGACATCCATTATTGACCTGGATTGAGGCATTTATAGGAGAGAGAGGGAATATTAAACTTGGTGGTTCTGTTTCAACTGCGGCATTTGATATTGCCAGGAGATGTGGAAGTAATCCTATTATTCTTATTGGTCAGGATTTAGCTTACACTGATGATAAAATATATACCTCCGGAGTGAAACAAGAGCGGATAAAAGAGGTAGAAGAAATAATGCCAACTGAAGATATTATTTGGGTAGAGGATGTTTTTGGTGGGCAGGTGAAAACGGTTAGAGGTTTCTGGACATGGATTAAATGGTTTGAATATCAGATAAGTGAGATGTCGGATGTCCTTTGTATTGATGCTACGGAGGGAGGGGCTAAAATACAAGGAACTAAAATTATGACCTTAAAAGAGGCAATTGAAGATTATTGCCAAAAACCATTTAACTTTAAACAAACGCTACATCACACATCTAAGTCCAATATTTTACCAAATTTAACCGCACTTTTGCGAGAAATGGAGGTATTAATAAAGGATTGGAAAAAGGTGCAATTTGTCAGCAAAGAAGGTGTTATGTTAACCAATAAACTACTCGAAATAATATCAGGTAACCAGATGGACAAAAGAACAAATAAGATATTAAAGGAAATAGGTATTCTATATCGGCGTATAATTGAAAATCATCAAGGATTATTAAAAATTGGCAGTTGGAATTTAGAATCGTTATTATTTCGCATGGAAAAATATAATTTAAGCACTGACCTGAGTGTCCGAATTAAAGGATGCAAAACATTTTTTGAAGAGATATTAACCTATTGTCAGGAATCTATTCGGGGATTACAATCAACACGGGAGAAATTATTACGAATAGAATTAGAAAGAAGGTAATTTTGAATTGGAAATCGTATTAATAATAATTATCAGTTATCTTATAGGTTCAATACCTACAGCATATCTTGTTGGCAGGATTTTTGGTAAGGTGGATATACGAACAGTAGGCAGTGGTAATGTTGGTGCAAGTAATGTTTTTAGGATAGTAGGAAAGACTGCCGGCATTAGCGTTTTAATCGTTGATATCCTGAAGGGGTTTCTACCGGTTTTGATAGTTCATTGTCTTGGTTTCGATATATTAATTGGAATTGTGGCTGGATTAGGGGCGATTACCGGACATATTTGGACCGTATTCCTTAAATTTAAGGGAGGTAAAGGAGTAGCCACAGGGTTGGGTGTATTTCTTGGATTAGCACCTTTACCTATTTTAATTATCCTGGTAATATTTATCATCGTGGTAGCTATAACCAAATATATTTCCTTAGGTTCAATTATAGGTGCGTTTCTCCTGCCGTTATTACTTTTTTTCTTTGCCAGAGAAGGGATAATAATAATTTTTGGCACAATAGCCTCTTTGCTTATTATTATAAAGCATCTCCCTAATATTAAAAGACTTATAACCGGTCAAGAACATAAATTTAACACTAAAATAGAAAAATCCTAATATTTATCACAAATTTTTATTAATTTTTGTAAAAAAATGCTTGCATTTTATAAGGAAATATGGTAAGATAAAAAATAATGAAGATAAAGGTTGGTGTCCTGGGAGGTGGCTCATGGGGAACAACATTAGCTATCCTGCTCCATGAAAAAGGCTTTTATGTTAAAATCTGGGAATTTTTGGCAGAACAGGTAGAATTAATAAAGGAAAGAAGAGAGAATGTCCAATTCCTACCAGGTGTTTTTATTCCAAACGAAATTGAATTCACCACATCTTTGGAAGATGTAGTCAAAGAGGCAGAGGTAATAGTTATTGTTCTTCCCTCGCAGGTAGTAAGGAATGTAGTCAAACAATTAGTTTCAATAATTAGACCTGGGGTAGTTATCGTTTCTGCGGTAAAAGGTTTAGAAATTACGACGATGAAACGAATATCAGAGGTGATAAATGAAGAACTTCCCCGCGTAACAAAAATTGGTGTTATCTCAGGACCTTCCCACGCAGAAGAGGTAAGTCGTAAGATTCCAACAGCAATAGTTTCAGCAGCGGCAGAAGATGAGACAGCGAAATTTATTCAAGACTTGTTTTTGACACCAAATTTAAGGGTATATACAAATACAGACTTAATTGGAGTAGAATTAGGCGGGGCATTAAAAAATATTGTGGCTATAGCCGCAGGTATTTCGGATGGACTTGGATTGGGAGATAATACAAAGGCGGCACTCATTACACGTGGGTTAGTTGAAATTATTCGAGTGGGGGAAATATTAGGTGCCAGGAAATCTACATTTTTGGGTTTAAGTGGGCTGGGAGATTTAGTTGTCACCTGTACAAGTAACCATAGTCGGAATAGACACTTAGGTGAAATGATAGGTAAGGGAATATCCCTTGAAGATGCTTTATCCTCAATGGTCATGGTGGCAGAAGGTGTGCCTACAACTAAAGCCGCAAAAGAATTAGCTAAACAGGTGAACATTGAACTACCTATTACCAATGAGGTTTATAATGTACTTTTTGAGGAGAAAAATCCCAAACAAGCAGTTACCGATTTAATGTTAAGGTCTGCTAAGAGAGAAGAAGAGTTAGTGTAATAAGTCCTGAACTTTTACAAATTTTTTCGACCTGTGCAATCAAGTACCTTATAAACCGCTAAAGCGGTTATTTTCTT
>JASEHU010000005.1 GCA_030018635.1 bacterium | reverse complement strand
CCACAATAATTCGTGATGAGCCATAAAAATCTACCCATATTTACAATCCGCACTCTTGCCAATCTTAGCTATCTTATTGCCGGATCAAATGAAGCAACCCATAAACTTTATCCTGGCCTCTTCTCTTCACACTATCCGTTCCCTTGAGGCACAGGTTAAAGAAACGGATAAAGCCATAACACGAGAAATGGCTATGATTAAACATTCCCTCCTATCTGTTGATGGACTCGGACCCATCTTAACTGCCGGTATCATCGCTGAAATAGGAGGTGAATGCCTATCGCCAAATACTTTTGACTGAATCTGGAGAAAAATCTCCACAATATTAATGCTTTTACCTTAATTAGGTTAACTAAAATTTGTTAGTTTTGAACATCATTTAACCTTCAATGCCATTTTTGTCCCCAATTACAGGGACAAAAAAGTTAAATGTCAACTCATTTTTTTCTTGACATATTACCACAGGACTTATTACTTCCTGAATCTATCTTTGATAAGAGAAAAAATCATCCTTAATTCAACCGCCTTTAATAGCCAGAGGATGATTAAGTAACAGATCAATCCTGTGGTAGTTGCCAGACCAACCTGTATGATTTGCACCTCTATACGGCTGGTATCTAAAACCATTTCGATATATTTACTTATTCCCAGGCAGATTAATAACCCGGGCAATGTGGCCACAATCATTTTTAAAAAGGAATTCAATATCTGTTTTCCACCGATATTTCCAATTTTTTGCCTTAAAAACCAGAGTAATATAAAATTAGTTCCCAGGTGAACAATAGAGGCAGACAGGGCAATACCGGCATGGGCTAAATATTTAATTAATATAAAATTAAAGATGATATGAACTACCACCCCTACAGCGGTCACCAACATTGGGATGACGGCATCATTCAGGGCATAAAAGACGCGAAGAAGAATGAAATTTATGGCTAAACCGAACATACCAATGGAATAAAAATATAGTGATTTTGAAGTCATCATGGTATCGTAGGTATCAAAATTACCTCGTTCAAATAATAGTTTTATGATTGGTTCACAAAGAACCATGAATATTAAGGCAATAGGAATATAAATCAAGGCGGTCATCCTTATCCCTTTTGACATTGTGCCAACTAACTCATTATAACTTTTAGTTGCGGCATAATTGGCAATAAAAGGGAAGATTGCCGTAGAAATAGCTAATCCAAAGGTTGATAAAGGGGCCTGCATGACCATATACCCAAAATCTAAGGCAGCAATACTACCTTCTTCTAAAGGAGAGGCCATCATGCGACTAATAATAGCATAACTGCAAAGTATTGTTGTACCTACAGTCGCCGGAATAAATAAATGAATAAATTCACCTACCTCTTTATACCTGAAGTTCAAATTAAAACTAAATTTTACCTGTTTTTTTAGCAAAACTATCAATGAGACTAAACACATTAATCCACTTCCAACTACTAAACCAATTCCTAAACTAAAGATACCTATATTTTTACTTAAAAATACAATAAAAATAATAACCGTCGTTCCTAAAATAAAGGGATTAAGGGATGGAATAGTAAAATGTTGAAACGAGTGTAAGACACCCATGAAAATACTCATTAATCCTAAAAATATAACCATTGGTGCCATAACCTTAGTTAGGTTAATCGCCAGGTCAAATGTCTGTCCTTTTAGTCCATATCCCATAAATTTGACTAAATAAGGGGCGAAGAAAACCATAACAAGCACTAAAACAATAGAGATAATAAAGGTATAACTAACGATAATACTGAATAATCTCCATAGAATTTTATAATCTTTGTTAGCTAAATATTTAGTAAAGGTTGGAACTGTGGCTGAGTAAACACCACCAGCTATAACCATGTTAAGCAGAATCATAGGTATATTATAAGCCACAAGATAAGCATCGGTAATTAAGCTTGCTCCAAAATATTTTGCCACCAATATTTCTCGAATAAAACCAGCTATTTTGCCAATTATGGTCCCAATCAATATTATTGCGGTTGCCTTAGCAATTTGTTCCTTCGGCACTTTTATTTGCTCCCATTAAAACTATGGTTAATTCACCTTTTGGTGGATTCAAATTAAATCGTTCTATTACTTGACTGACATTTCCTCGAATTACCTCTTCAAATTTTTTTGTTAGTTCCCGCACAATAGTTATCTGTCTATCTCCTAATATTTCTAAGATGTCATTTAGGCTTTTGAGAATGTGGTGTGGTGGCTCAAAAAATATCATTACCCGTTCTTCTTCCTTTAATTTTTTGAGTAATCTTACACGTTTTTTGTGACTACTGGGTAAAAATCCTTCAAAGGTAAAATGCCTTGTTGGAAAACCTGAGATGACTAAGGCAGTTAGAATGGCTGTTGGACCAGGGATTGGAACTACCGGTATTTTATTCTCAATGGCCAAGCAAACCAAATCACGCCCCGGGTCAGATACCCCAGGCATACCGGCATCTGAAACTAAGGCTATATTTTTGCCTTTTTGTAATAACTCAATTAGATGATTACCCTTTTTAAAGCGGTTATGGTAGTGATAGGAAGTAGTTGGTGTTTTGATTTGATAATGGGTTAAAAGTTTTCGTGTTATTCGTGTATCCTCAGCCGCAATTAAATCTACCTCTTTAAATATCCGTAATGCCCGCAAGGTAATATCTTCAAGGTTTCCAATAGGAGTGCCACATAGATAAAGTGTTCCGCTTGACATTTTCCAGAAATCCCCCAGTTTTTACTCGATTCCTCATTGCACTTCATTTGGTAAATAGTTACAAAAATCTCACTTTGTCAATCTATTTAGTATATAACTGTGATTCGGAAAACACTTATTTTTGCCAAGGATTTATAAGTTTTTAACCATAAAGTACCCAAAAATAGGATCAAGGATCGAGGAATAAGGCGCAAGGTAATAGAGATAAATAGAGCAATAAATCAATAACTTCTCTTATCCTTGGTCCTTGAACCTTGTTCCTTGCTTCTTTGCCAAAATAGTAAACATGAGAAATTTAATAGCTTTTCCGAATCACAGATATAGAAGTCATTGATTCTATTGCATCTGATACGATTTTACCGAATGCTTACTTTTTCTTTTATTTTAGATATTCCTTCATTGTCTTTCTTACAAAACTTAAAAAATCCCGCATTCCTTGTTCAGGGTCATTGCTAATGTAGCTCTCACTTACTTTATCTTGTTGACCCTCATGAAAGTGCTTTGGGAAAGTACTAATATGCCTCCAATTTTTATGAGGAGCATTATCATGCCGATAAATTATTCCTCTTACTGTTTGTGTTTCCCAATGATAGGAATATTTTCCTTTAACTGAATACCATACATCCACAATTGTTTCATCAACAAGGAACAAACGCAATTTTATCGGTTCACCGCTGGGGTGATTCAGGATGATAGTTCTTTCAACTATATCTCCAAATTCAGCATTTCCAATATTAGCCTGACTTTGATAGACTCTGTAAATCTCCTTCGATATCTTCAAGGTTAGCCTCCAGATTTTCAATTTCAATTAGCGATTCCCATGCTGGATGTTCTGGTATTACACCCTCTTCAATCTTTTTTTCAAGTTCAAGGGAGTTGTTAATCCCATAACGAGATATAATCTCAAGTCTATCCATCAATATTGCCCGTCTCCTCTCTCTTAAAAGTGAGGTTAAACTTTCCATTATTAAATTATCTTTAGCTACATTGACATGATTAGCAATTCTATCAATAACCTCCGCTTCTTTTATACTCATTTTGACTTTGCCTCCAACTTAAATTTTATTCAACCGTTGTTTAAACCAATTAATGGTTTTGGTAATTCCTTCTTCAAAACTTACCTTTGGTTGCCAATCAAGTAGTTGTTTAGCCTTCGTAATATCCGGTCGACGTTGTTTAGGGTCATCTTGCGGTAATGGTTTATAGACTATCTCACTTGAACTGCCAGTAATCTCAATTATTTTGTTGGCAAACTCTAAAACCGTCATTTCCTCTGGGTTGCCGAGATTGACCGGGGTATGACAATCTGAACACATCAGTTTATATATCCCTTCAACCAAATCCGCTACATAACAAAAACTCCGCGTCTGACTTCCATCACCAAATACGGTCAATGGTTCTCCGGTTAAGGCCTGGGGAATAAATGCCGGTACTACCCGGCCATCATTCAAACGCATCCGCTCACCGTAAGTATTAAATATCCTCACAATTCGGGTATCTATTTTATGAACCGAATGATATGCCATAACCAATGCCTCGCCAAATCGTTTTGCCTCATCATAGACACCCCTGGGACCAACAGGATTAACATTACCCCAGTAATCCTCCGGTTGAGGACTAATTAATGGGTCACCATAAACCTCTGAGGTGGAAGCAAGTAAGTAGGATGCCTTTTTATGTTTGGCCAGGCCTAATGTTTTGTGTGTTCCTAAAGCACCTACCTTTAATGTCTGGATAGGGTATCTGGCATAATCAATTGGACTGGCTGGGGAAGCAAAGTGAAGAATAAAATTTATCTCACCATCAACATAGATAAATTCTGTAACATCATATTTGTAAAATTTAAATCTCTCGTTGTGAATATGGGCAATGTTATCAATAGAGCCGGTGATAAGATTATCCATACAGATAACCTCATTGCCCATACTTAATAAATAATCACATAGATGTGAGCCTAAAAAACCTGCACCACCTGTAATTAAAATCCTCATCCTCTATTCTCCCCAGGTCAAGTATCAGGTATCAGGTAAGAAGGAGAGGAGAATCAGGAAAAACTCTTTTCTCCTAACTTTTTTTCTTCCTACCTGATACCTGACACCTGATACCTAAATGCTTACCTCCCCCTATTATCTTCCTATTCCATGATACACAAACCCTAATTCCTTCATTTTAGCCGGGTCATAGATATTTCTGCCATCAATAATAATTGGATTAGCCATCTTATCCTTGACGAGAGATAAATCTATTTCTTTGAATTCATTCCACTCGGTCATAATAACTAAGCAATCAACTCCTTCTGCCACTTCATAAGGGTCTTTGCAGAAGGTAATATTTTTAAATATCTGTTTTGCCCTATCCATGGCTACAGGGTCAAATGCCTTTATAACCGATCCTTCACTTTGTAGCATTTCAATCACATCTATTGCTGGAGCACGTCGCATATCATCAGTATTAGGTTTAAACGCCAGCCCCAAAATTCCTATCTTTTTATCTTTTAATATCCAGACAGCCTTTTTTACCTTTGTTACCACAAGTTTTTTTTGCTCATTATTTATATTCTCAACCTCTTTTAGGAGTTTAAAATCATATCCATATTTTTGGGCTATATGGATAAAGGCGGCTAAGTCTTTTGGAAAACAAGAACCTCCAAACCCTGCTCCGGCATTTAAGAAACTTTTACTTATACGAGTATCATAACCCATTCCTTCGGCTACCTTTATTATATCTGCTCCTGTGCGTTCACATATATTAGCCACGGCATTAATAAATGATATTTTGGTAGCTAAGAAGGAATTAGATGCATGTTTGATTAATTCCGCACTTTTGATATCCGTCATTACAATTGGGGCATTGAATGGAGTATATAATTCACGCAAGATTTTTTCAGCTCTGGCAGACTCTACTCCAATAACTATACGGTCCGGATTCATAATATCATGTACGGCTGTACCTTCCCGTAAAAATTCAGGATTTGATGCTACATCAAACTCTACTTGATGTTTATTGTTTATCTGGACAGTATGTTTGATCCACTCACCGGTTTCTACAGGAACAGTACTTTTTTCTACAATTAATTTATAGGTTTTCATTGTTTGAGCTATTTCTTTAGATACGGTTTCAACAAAAGACAGGTCAGCATCTCCATTTGGTAAAGGTGGTGTATTTACAGCAATGAATATAATATCTGACGCCTCTACCCCTTCTGTTATTGAAGTGGTAAATGAAAGTCTATTTTTACCAACATTTCTCGCTATCATTTCATTTAAACCAGGTTCATAGATAGGAACACCACCATTTTTCAAGAGATTAATTTTCTCTTCATTATTATCTACACAAATGACATCATTCCCTAAATCGGCAAAGCAAGTTCCTGTTACTAAACCGACATATCCTGCACCAACAAAACAAATTCGCATTTAAAGTTCCTCCTGTATTTAATCTTGGCGACACAAACCTTTTATGCTGTGTTATATGAAGTGGTGGTATCGGTCTCCTTCTCATACTCTTCCAAAAATATGTCCCTTAACTTACACGGAATATTTTCAGATTGAAGAATATTCACCAACTTATTATCTGTAGTAATTATTGGAGCCTTCGTTTTGTAATAGGTTTTTACAAGATAAAAGTCATCGGGGTTCATGCCTTCTAAATCGATTTCTTTACATCCTTCAATATCCACTTCTTCATATTTTAGAGAGTTTAATTTAATTTTGCCAAAATATAGTTTTGCTATTAATCTTTTTATTGTATCAGTAGCATTACCTGAAAACTCCCATTCCTTCTGTTGAAACTTTGAACCTTTTCCAACAGCAATTTTGTCGCATCTTTCCCAAAGAGTTTCAAGAAAATAAATTGACTCCTTTTGTTTTTTACTACCGTTATCATCATTTAAATCAGCCCAGAGCCATTCATTTATAATAAAAGTTTTATACATAATCCTCTATCTTATCTTTTTTCCAAAAATACCTTTAAATCTTCAAGTTCACCTTCCATGAAAGAAGAAAGCCCTCCTGCAATCTGTCCATTTTCACCAATTTTTTGTTCTTCAAATTTCGTAGATTTACCTTCTTTTTTGACTAAATAACATTTTACCTCTTGTGGACTAATATCTTTTTTCCGAATAGATGCCAAAAGCGAGCTTACAAAAACCTCGCTATGTGTAGTCAAAACTATCTGTTTATTTTCTTCTTTGATAATAGAACAAAGGGTTTTAACAAGAGTACGAATCAAGGAAGGATGAAGATGAACCTCCGGTTCTTCTATCAAAATTGTTTTGATTTCAGGTCTGTGAATCTTTGCAAGGATATAGACAATCTGATTTACCCCAAATCCTTCATTCACAAGATAAGCAGGAGTCCTTGAGGATTTATCTGTCGACTGGAAAAATACCGTTGCAGTTCCTGGTGCCGTATATGTTCTAAAATCTCTATTGAGTATCTTTTCTAAATCCACGCTTATTTTGGGTGCGAGGTTTGGATCGTTTATAATAATAGTTGCCACCTCATCCTCTGATGTTGGATCTGGACTTATTTGAGTTGGTGAATAGTTTGGTTTGAAAAATCCTCTTTTATGTGGCGCAATGTCAATCTTTTTTAGATATTCTGGAATTTGGTTGAGTTGTTGACTTATTTCCGCTGCGTTCTGCTGGGTTTCTGCAGTAGGTTGCTCAGGGGAAACTGATGATAAAATGCCATTCCAATTGACATTATATTTTTCTATTTTGTCTTTATTAGTTCTAATCATAAATGCAAAACTTTGATTCAGTGCATAAGGTATGCTAACTTTAGCATTCATTCTTATAATTTCTGAATTCAAGAAGATGTCACCAGAACTCTTCTCTAAGGAAATTCCGTATTCTCCATCGTCAAAGGAAATATGAATGTCTATTGACTTTTCCTTCTTTTGATTAAATACACAGTTATCAAATCCTCCAAGGTTCATAAATCCAAGATTAAAGAAGCCGTCTGATTGTTGATTTGGGTTTGTAATAAAGTTCTTAAGAACAATCAAGGCATAAAGTAAACTTGATTTACCGCTTGCAGTTGGCCCATAAAGAATAGTTAAAGGTACAATTTCAACCTCTGCATTCTCTATTGAACGAAAATTAGAGATTTTAATTTTGTTTATCATAATAACATCCTCGTATAATTTTCTGGACAATCTCAAGTAACCCTTCATTCGTAGTTACCTGATAAGTTTTACAACCGGCTGATTTACCTGCCTCGATATCCCTTGGCTCATCGCCAATCATCCATGAATGATTAAAATCTATTTTAAATTCCTTCCCTGCTTTTTGTAGCATGCCCGGTTTTGGTTTCCTACAATTACAATTATCCTCTGTGAGATGTGGACAGTAGTAAATCGCATCAATGTGTGCTCCGTATGTTTTTAGTTCATCAAGCATTTGTTGATGAATCCAGCGTAATTGCTCCTCCTTAACTATTCCTTTTCCTATACTTGCCTGGTTAGTAACTACAATAACCTTAAATTCAGCCTGATTGAGCAATTTTATTGCTTCTTTGACATTAGGTAGAAATTCAAATTCCGTCCAGGATTTCACATAATCATTGGGTATTTTTTTATTAATGACACCATCTCTATCTAAAAAGACAGCTTTATGTTTGTTAATCTTCAGTTTTAGAACACTCCTTCAGACTATATTTTTCAACAAAATAGTTAAATGAAACATTCTTTTGCCTTGCTATTTCTAAAGAAAAGCATTTCAGGATTTCCGACATAACATCTATTCTCTCAAATTTGTTAGGAATTAAACCATTAAATTGCTCTTTAGTAATTGTATCTGTAGATACATGGGTAGGAATTTTCAATTTTTTGGCATTTATATCGTCCAATCCAGCAAGATACCAACTTTCTATTTCCTTTATCACCACTATTATTCTATTTTCATCAATATTTTTGAGTTTCTCTTGTATTTTTTGTTTTTTTGCTGTTACACATGCCGCATTGTTAATATCTGCGGCATAAATATAATCCGCATTCATGCGGTTGATATTTTTAAGGAAATTTTCTTTCCATTCAGATTTTTTCTGTGCATATTGTATTACAGCTATATAATCATATCTTTTCTCAAATATCGGTTTTATCAACCTCTCAAAGAATTCTTTATCATCATCACCTTCAACCCAAATGTATAGTTTTTCGTAATTCATAGATTATATCCCTAATAGGTTTTGTACATAGAGGTCTTCAATTCCTATTTCGTTTTCCAGAAATATTTTTATTTCTTCCTTCTCACATGGTCTGGAGATGGTGGAAAAGCCTTCTTTATCTCGAGCGATAAGTAAAACATCTTCTAAATTTGCATGTTTTACCATTTCAGGATTATGAGTAGTAACAATAATTTGTTTTTTCTGTGATGCCTCTTTCATCATCTTTACTGCTTTAGAAATAAGAGAAGGGTGTATGCTTTTTTCAGGTTCCTCAATTATAGCTAAAGGTTTTTTCTCAAAATATAAAGCAATAATTAAAGCAGTCATATTTATTGTACCATCAGAGAGTAAAAAGGCAGGCAAGTATTGGTTTTTGAAATAGCTTTCTCGTAATTTTAAAAATAAAGACTTATCTACAAATTTTTCTATTTCTAAATCTTCTACAAAAGGTAAAAGGTATTTTATGAGATTATCGAATTTTCTTTTTCTGTCTTTATCTTCTATGACATTTTTAAGTACAAGGGCTAAATTACTTCCGTCTTTTTCTAATTCAGCTTTCCCAGTAATTGGGATAGCTTTTTTTGATAATTTAGGGTCAAAATCGTAAATAGAAATATCACTAAAAATTGTTTTTAAGAAACCTATAGTAAAAGATGGGTTAGAAAGAAGAGTAGTTTCAGGTGATATCTTTTTGAGTAAAGGGGCACTAAAAAATGAATGAATATCCCTCTTTGTTTCTTCCGATATCCCATTAGACAAGTTTTTTAAGTTAAATTGAACATCTCCATTGACATTAGAATAAACAGCATCTACTTGATCAATAGTCTCTTTTTTGGATGATAACTTGCATTTATGGATGAATTCCTCCTCAATTTCAAATTTTCCTTCTTCTTTTTTAAACTTTATAATAAATTTATAAATTGTGTCATACATTTCTCCGTATATTGGGTCTGCAAGAATTGGAAGAGGTTGTGCATCAGGGGTAGGTGGACAAACAATTTCCACCGAAAAATTCTTAGAACATCCAATATTTATATTCCTGAGATAATCGACACCACCCTCTCTGGATATTGCATTTTCTAAACCCTCATTTGTTATATTGCGTAAAAACTTAAAGATTTGAATGAAATTAGACTTCCCTGAGGCATTAGCACCGATCAGGACATTAAAATTGCTCAGTTCTATTTCTAAGTCATTAAAGCTTTTAAAATTCGATATTCTAATTTTCTTTATCGCCATAAGTTAACATCCTTTATATATCTTTAATGCCTGTCTTTATACCACTCTATTGTTAGCCGCAATCCTTCTTCAAACTTGACTTGAGGTTCGTATCCAAGGCAATTTTGTGCCCTTGAAATATCGGCTAATGAATGTCTGACATCTCCGGAGCGTGGGTCGGCATGTATTGGTTTAATATCTACATTGAGTATTTTAGCTATGATTTTAACCAATTCATTAATAGTTACCCTTTGTCCGCAGGCGATATTAAATGTCTCTCCCAGACCCTCGGTAGATTTGGTTGCACGGATATTAGCCTCAACAACATTATCTATATAAGTAAAATCTCTGGATTGTCCTCCATCGCCATAAATTGTAGGTTCTTTTCCGGCGAGTAAGGCCATAATAAACTTTGGTATTACAGCCGCATAAGGAGATGTAGGGTCCTGGTTAGAGCCAAAGACATTAAAGTATCTTAAAGAGACGGTTTCCAGTCCATAAATGGAATAAAAAATGCGACAGTATTCTTCCGCCGTCATCTTTGTTACCGCATAAGGAGAAAGCGGAGAAGGACTCATATCCTCTCTTTTAGGTAAAACCGGTGTATCTCCGTAAACAGAAGAGGATGAGGCATAAATCACTCGCTTTACTTCTAAGTCTTTAGCGGCTATTAAAATATTTAAAGTCCCGGTGACATTTACTTCATTTGATGAGAGTGGGTCTTTAACTGAACGTGCTACTGATGGCAGTGCGGCTTGATGAAAACAGTAATCTACCCCTTTTAATGCCCTTTTAACCGTCTCGAAATTCCGTATATCGCCTTCAATCACTTCTATTCTATCTAAAAAATTAACGATATTTTCCCGTTTACCAGTGGAAAAATCATCTAATATCTTAACCTTACTGCTCTCTTCTTTAATTAATCTGGCAGCTATATTTGAGCCAATAAAACCAGCTCCACCAGTAATTAAATAAGTTGTCATGTTTTCCCTCCTTTTTTTATGTCAAGTAATGTCAAAAACTTTTACCTAAATTTCTCTTAATTCTCTATATTTTCAGACAATTATGTAAATTGGGTTTCCCTCCCCCCATTTTTGTGAAAAAATGGGAAAAATTAGAATGTGAAAATCCTACCTCATCCATGATTTAATCAAAAGTAAGAACAAATTTTGGACCTACCGCCCTACGCCCTGAAAGAAAACCCCTACTATAGAGAGTCACCACAACTCTATGTAGGCTAAAAGAGCAAGGCGGTAGGATGTTATTGGATCTATCGCTTAAAAAAAGAAAACCTATTTTAAAAGTCACCAAAAAATATTTTAAAGGTATTTTAACCGTCTATCTGAAAATCCCCTGTATCAAATGTGTCAAAAAACAGCTTTTATTCATTTCCGATTTTTTCATATTCTTTCATGTTATTTTGACACTACCTTAAATCACGAATTACACGAATGTTACTAATTTTGTTTTGAATTTGATATTTAGAATTTGTATTTTCATCCTCCTTTGTGCCCCAAAGGGGCATGTATGTTTCATTTTATTTTTGACACTACCCAGAAATTAGAGAACAGAACACCGTAGGCAAAAACATCTTATCTGTACTCTGTATTTTCTCTATTTCCCCATTCCTATTCGTTGAGCCTTCTGAAATATCTTCCCTTCTGTTTTGATAGCTGGGGCAATAATTAATTCTACCAATTGCATTTCGCGTATATTTTTAGCCCCACACATGCCCATAGCCGTTCGCAGGGCCCCAACAAGATTTTGCGAGCCGTCATCTAAATGAGCAGGACCGTAAAGTATTTCCTCTAATGTAGAGGTAGTTTCAACATATATTCGTGTTCCTCGCGGCAAATTTCGGTGTGGGGTAGCCATTCCCCAGTGATAACCTTTACCAGGGGATTCTTTTGCCTTGGCAAATGAAGAGCCAATCATTACAGCATCAGCTCCAGAGGCAAATGCCTTACAGACATCCCCACCTACAGACATACCACCATCAGTAATAATAGGCACATATCGGGCTGTTTGTTTGTAATAAAAATCCCTGGCGGCGGCACAATCAGCCGTAGCACTAACCTGTGGAATACCTATCCCTAATACCCCTCGGGTTGTACAGGCAGTACCAGGTCCTACGCCAACCAATAAACCATCAATTCCGCAAGCCATAAGTTCAAGTGCAGATTCATAAGTAACACAATTACCTACGATTAATGGAATAGATAATTTCTTTTTTAAGGCTTTAAAATCAAGAGAAGGTTTATCCTTTGAGATATACCTTGAAGTAGTCACGGTTGACTGGATAACAAATATATCCGCCCCTGCACTTTCAGCTATTTGAGCAAATCTCTCCGCTCGTTGTGGAATTGAAGATACGACGGCAATACCACCTGCCTCTTTTATCTCTTTAATCCTTTTTTCGATTAATTCCTCTTTAATAGGTTCTTCATATATTTGTTGAAGTATATTAGTAAAATCTTCTAATGAGGCCGAGACAATCCTTTCAATCACATCTTTGGAGTCAACATACCGGGTTTGAATACCCTCTAAGTTTAAAACACCAAAACCACCTAATTTACTTAGTTCAACAGCAAAATGAACATCAATTACTCCATCCATAGCCGCCGCGATAATCGGAATCTCAAATCTTAAATTACCTAATTCCCAATGAACATCTACATCATCAGGGTCAATGCTTACCAGCCCGGGAACTATGGCTATCTCATCAAATCCATAACATCTTCGAGCCTTGCGTCCTCTTCCTATCCACATACCCATTTTAATATCACCTCCATTAAATTATTAAGTATATAAAATTTATTGTTATTTGTCAAGAAAAATTTTGAGGTTGAGGGTAATCGCTCAGTGAACAGGGGTTAGGAATTGGGAATTGGGGAAAGAGTAAGCGTTCAGGTATCAGTCAACAGAGGACAGAAGACAGAGGACAGAAAAACAGGTTTTCTGACTTCTGACCTCTGATACCTGAACGCTTACAAATTCCCACCGTTCACTGAGTGGTTACCTGCTCACCCAAAAAAACAATTGCATTTTATTTACTAATATGCTATAATATTTAATAAGTGAGAAAAAGGTGATGAAAAAGATATTAATTATTCACGGTCCTAATCTGAATTTATTAGGGAAACGAGAGCTTGAGGTTTATGGAAAGGTAACCTTGCAGGAAATTAATCAAGGGTTAGAAGAATTAGCCAAACAAAGACAGGTTGAATTAAAAATCATTCAGACTAATCATGAAGGTGAGATTGTAGATGAGATTGGGAAGACAGAGGCTAAGGCAATCATAATCAATCCTGGTGCCTTTACCCATACGAGTATCGCCATTGCTGATGCAATTGCGGCCAGAAATATTCCCACTATTGAAGTCCATTTATCCAATATCTATAAAAGGGAAGAATTTAGACACAAATCCTTAATTGCCCCTGTATGTCTTGGACAGATAAGTGGTTTTGGGGCAAAAAGCTATAGTTTGGCATTCCAATTTGCTATGGAATTAGTAGAAGAATAAAACCGTGGACAGAATCAATAAATTACAAAAGATATTATCAAGGAAAAAATTAGATGGGTTGTTGATTTCCAATATAATCAATGTCCAGTATCTAAGTGGATTTACCGGCTCTTCGGCTGATGTATTATTAACCGCTAAAGAAAATTATTTTATTACGGATTCAAGATACCTCGAGCAGACTCAAAAGGAAATAAAAAATGGTTTTGTGTTGGTTAGAGAAGAAAAGGGGTTAATTAAAACATTAAAGAAACTCCTGCAAAAACAAGGACTTAAAAATTTAGGATTAGAAACTAACTCTTTGACTTATGACCAATATCAAGAATTACTTAACGAATTATCATTCATAGAATTAATTCCAACTTATGGGTTGGTGCAGAAATTACGATTAATCAAGGATGAGGACGAGATACACAAGATAAAACATGCCTGTCAGATAGCCGAAGACGCCTTTAAAGTCCTCTTACCATTTATAAAAGAGGGCTTAAGTGAACATGATTTGGCAATAGAATTAGAGTATTTAATCAAGAAGAAGGGTGGGGAAATAGCCTTTGAGACGATTGTTCTCTCAGGGCGGCATTCAAGTCTGCCTCACGGGAAACCGTCTCATAAAAAATTGGCATTAGGTGATTTTATTTTATTTGATTGGGGAGCAAAATACAAAGGATATAATTGTGATTTAAGCCGAACATTGCTCCTGGGTAACCCAACACATCGCCAAAAATTAGTTTATAGCACAGTTAAAAATGCCCAGGAAGAGGCATTAGAGAATTTGAATCCCGGGATAAAATTTGCTCAATTAAATAAAATCGCTACCGAGCGAATCGGGAAAAATGGACTAAAACGGTTCTTTAGACATAGTTTAGGACATGGGGTAGGGCTTGAGGTTCATGAGTTACCAAAAATAGGACATTCAAGTAAAGGTACGCTAAAATCAGGAATGGTCATAACCATTGAACCGGGGGTTTATATCCCATCCTTTGGTGGGGTGAGAATCGAAGATACAGTGCTGATTACAGATAAGGGACATAAGGTATTAACCGACAGGGTGTCTAAGGAATTAATAGTAATCTGATAAGCGTTCAGCGGTCAGAGATGGACCAGATTAAAATGACTCAAACACTTACAAACAAAGAAAGGAGTAAAAAACAAAATGATAGTAGCCAATAATTTAAGACCTGGAATGACTATTGAATGGGAGGGACAGATTTTTTCCTGCACAGAATTCCAACATATCAAGCCAGGGAAGGGTGGGGCATTTGTCCGCCTAAAATTAAAAAATTTTAATACGGGGGCAATTTTAGACAAAACCGTTAGACCTGAGGAGAAATTCCCATTAGTCAGAATCTCCCGCAAACCTATGCAATATCTTTATCAAGATGGAGGTAATTACTACTTTATGGATACAGAGTCTTATGAACAATTTGGCATCTCAAAGGATATGTTAGGCAATAATGTTCATTACCTGAAAGAAAATATGGAGGTAACTATTCTATTTCATGATGAAAAGATAATAGGTGTCGAGTTGCCGGTAACTATAGAATTAAAGGTTATCACCACTGAACCAGGTTTTAAAGGAAATACCGTTTCAGGAGCAACTAAACAGGCAGAATTAGAAACAGGATTAAAGGTTGCGGTGCCTTTATTTATAGAAGAAGGCGAAATCCTTAAAATCGATACCCGGACAGGAGAGTATATAGAGAGGGTGAAAAAATAGAATTTACAATTAATTGAATAGTACAGGAATTTCCTCTATCTTTTTCTTTGTAAGTTATAGCAGGTATTAGTCGAAAGTTTACATAAAATAAAAAAGAAATTAGAAATTGGAAATTAGGGAGATTAGATTTTCACGCTTTCTCCAAATTTCTAATTTCCAATTTCAAACCATATTCAAAAGATAAAAAAATTCGCCCCAAAAAAAGATGTAAAGTTTTGGTTAATAAGTACTATATTATAGTGTTGTGTATTACGCTTAAATATATAATCCACAGATTACGCAGATTAAAAAAATAAAAAATCTGTGAAATCTGCGGATTAAATTTTAATTGATACAAGGTGGATATATGGATTTAAAAAGAGTCAAACGATTAATGACCATTATGGAAAAGGAGAACTTAGCCGAATTAGAACTCGAAGATGAGGAATTTAAGGTTAAGATTACAAAACCTGAATTTGGGGTGGTAGCACCGCTGTCAGTAGGACATAAGTATGGTATCCCTGCCATAACTACTACTTCAAAAAAGATACCCATCAAGGAATTTGAAAAAGAGAAATTAACACCCAATCTAAGATTGGTTAAATTGACATCCCCGATGGTAGGCTTTTTTTATCATTCCCAAACCCCTACCTCTCCTCCTTATGTGAAGGTTGGAGATAAGATAACGGTTTCACAAATGGTAGGTGCGGTTGAAGTTATGGGTGTCATAAATGAGATAGAGGCTAAGGTGTCAGGTGAGATCAAAAAGATATTAGTTGAAGATGGACACCCGGTAGAGTATGGTCAACCTTTATTTTTGATTGAACCAGAGGAAGAATAAAATGTTTAAGAAGATATTGATTGCCAATCGTGGTGAAATAGCTATCAGGATAATTCGGGCGGCTAAAGAACTAAACATAAGAACAGTAGCTGTCTATTCTGAGGCTGATAGGGATTCGCTTCATCTGCAATATGCCGATGAGGCTGTTTGTATTGGTCCTGCATCCAGCCAGGATAGTTATCTGAATATTCCACAGATAATCAGTGCTGCATTAATTACAGGGGCAGAGGCTATTCATCCTGGCTATGGCTTTTTAGCCGAAAATCCTAAATTTGCAGAAATTTGTGAAAGTCATGGAATTAATTTTATCGGACCTGCTTCACAAACTATTACCATGATGGGCGATAAACTCGAGGCAAGACGATTGATGAAACATGCCGGTGTCCCACTCATCCCTGGTTCTATCAAACCTATTGAATCAATTAAAGATGCCTTGCGAATAATCGAAAAAATAGATTATCCAGTGATGATAAAGGCCTGTGGAGGTGGCGGAGGTAAAGGAATAAGGATTGTCTGGAATAAAGATGAATTAGAGCGTGCCTTAGAATTAGCCGCCGCAGAGGCTAATGCGGCTTTTAAAAATCCCTCTTTGTACATCGAACGATACCTTCACGAACCCAGACATATCGAAATACAAATATTAGCCGATAAACATGGAAATATGGTTCATCTGGGCGAACGAGAATGTTCCATTCAACATAGACATCAAAAACTGATTGAAGAGGCTCCTTCATCGGCCCTAGATGATAAATTACGAACCAGAATGGGTGAAATGGCCTTAAAAGCGGCTAAAGCGGTTAAATATAATAATGTCGGGACAGTTGAGTTTTTACTTGATAAAAATAAAAGATTCTATTTTATTGAAATGAATACTAGAATTCAGGTTGAACATCCTGTTACCGAATTTATTACGGGAATCGATTTAGTCAAGGAACAAATTTATTTAGCCGCAGGAGAAAAACTTTCGTTTTCCAAAAAGGATATTGATTTGTCTGGACATGCCCTGGAATGTCGAATAAATGCCGTTAATCCTGATAATGGTTTTTCTCCCTCCTGCGGTAAAATCCAAAACCTTATTTTGCCAGGTGGAATAGGTGTTCGGGTCGATACACATATCTATCCTAACTATACCGTGCCGCCTAATTATGATGCGTTGATTGCTAAAATTATTACTTATGGGCTAAACAGAAACGAGGCTATTGCCAGAATGAATAGGGCATTAGAAGAATGCCTTATTGAGGGAATAAAAACTACCATTCCCTTACATCAAAAGATTCTTAATCACGAGGCATTTAAAAAAGGTAATATTCATACACACTTTTTATCTTGTGTGGTTAATGTCTAAAGATAATTAAAAATTATGAATTATGAATTATGAATTATAAGATTAAGAATTTATTGTCTTCTTTTTCCTTCATTCATAATTCATAATTTTTAATTAGATGAGGAGGTGTTAAACTATGGAGGAACAAGTTAACCTTGGTGCTGTTAAGGTAAGCAATGATGTTATTGCGACCATTGCCGGGGTAGCCACTACCCAGGTAGAAGGGGTAGCCGGAATGAGTGAAGGAATTGTTGATGGATTTGCTAAACTTTTGACCGGTTCACAATTGACTAAAGGGGTAAAGGTAGAGGTAAATGAGGAGGAGGTAAATCTGGATATCTCTGTCATCATTAAATATGGGACATCTATCCCTGAGATTGCCGGTAAGGTACAGGAAAATGTTAAAAAGGCAGTTGAAAATATGACCGGATTAAAGGCAGTTAAAGTGAATCTATACATACAAGGTGTTCATGTCGATGAAAAATACTAGGGTTTTTCAAAATTGCGGATAGAGGATTGTGAATTGGGAATTTTCGATTTTGGATTTCTTCAATTCGCAATCGAAAATCCAAAATTAAGAATAAGGAGGTAAAAGATATGAATTTCTTTAATAAAGCGGGGTTAATAATAAATGTATTAATCCTCTGGATAGTAGGAACAGAGGGACTATTGCTGGCTACGGGATGGAGTAATGTTGTTCTCTTAGAACAATACTTGAAGTTACCCAATGCAAATTTAATCCTGGCAGGTATTGGTTGTGGCCTCTGGGTTATTGGGCTACTTATTCTCTATGTTGATGCTAAAATCTCTCAACAAGAAAAGGGTATCATTCACAAAACCATCCATGGGGAGGTAATGGTGGCCAAAAAAGCTATTGAGGATTTCATTAAAAGGATAAGTAGTGAAGAATCCTTTATTAAAACAATAAAACCAAAGATAGTTATAAAAAAGAAGTGGGTAAAGATTTCATTACTTGTTGGTCTCTGGTCCGAAATTCCAGCCAATGAGGCAACTATTGCCCTGCAATCAAGGGTAAAAGAGGCATTGGAAAGCACTATCGGTATCTCTAATATACGAGAGATTAAGGTCTTTGTTGAAGAGGTTACCCATCGTGGAGGACGATTAAGGGGAGTGGAATATACTAAAGGATAACAGAATTTTGGTAAAAAGGAGGTTGTTTAATTGAACGAGTTAAGAGCTAAATTAATAGAAATAATGTCAAAATACCCTGGAGCGGTTATCGGTTCTCTGGTAGGTTTGTTAATTGGTTTTCTTATCATTACCTTTGGACTGTTAAAGGTCATTCTCCTCTTTATATGTATTTTAGTAGGTATCTTTGCAGGTTCTGCCTTTACCAGAATGAGGGAATAATATGGATGATAAGGTCTATCGGATTATTGACGCCAATATAAATCGAGCCAAAGAGGGCTTGAGGGTAGTAGAAGATATAACCAGATTTGTTTTAGAGGACGAAGGATTAACTTCAAATCTAAAAAGAATCCGACACCAAATCAGTGAATTAAATCATCAATTAGCCGATTATTCATCACTTTTATCATCCAGGGATAGTGAGGTTGACCCAGGATTATCCATCTCAGCTAAAAATAAGGGTAAAAGGGAAAATTATTTAGATTTAGTCATTTCAAATATGCGTCGAACTCAAGAGGCCTGCCGGGTTTTGGAAGAAGTTAGCAAACTAAAAAGTGAAAATTTGGGCTTTGAATTCGAAAAAATCCGCTATGCTGTATATTTGCTGGAAAAAGAGATAGTAGAATTACTCAATGATAGTAAAAAACAAATTTAACTATAAGCGTTCAGCCACAGAGGTTACAGAGAGCATAGAGGATTACCAAGATATTGTTTTAGGGTAGTGTCAGTGATAAACCTTGAATGTAGAATTTAAAGCGATTTGCTTTCTACTTTCAAGAATTGACCCAATACTGTTCGGAATAAATTTCCTTAATACCTTATTATTACATATCCCATAGGGATACCATATCGGTAGCAATAAATATCATCCAAACATAAATGCCGTAGGCATGATATATTTAAAATTCAATCGGTTTAAAATATATCGTTCCTACGGAAATTGATACCTTTCTTTGAAAAGGCGAGATAGACGGTGCCTATCTCTATGTCTTTTTGATAAATAGGACTGCTAATCTGAAAAATTTCGACCGCCTGCGGCGGTAACCAAGGGTAAAAGTGTAAAAGCACCAAGTGTTATTTTTTAAGGGATGTCCTCAGCACAACGAAATCCGTTGCTGCTCCAGAAGTCGCCTGGGTGGGTGTAGCTGCGGATCGTGCATCGAGCGCTGTCTTGATTGTCGTCCCACGAACCACCACGCAACACACGATCTTCCTTATCTTTATCGTACCAACTATTTGTCCACTCCCAGACATTGCCTGCCATGTCATAGCAGTCGTAAGGACTTACTCCATCAGGATAATTTTTTACTGGAGTTGTTTCCTC
>JASEHU010000059.1 GCA_030018635.1 bacterium | reverse complement strand
AAAATGAATTTATCCTCTTGTTTTACACAAGTTAGCTATTCACGGACACCACCCTCTTTCTTATCCTTGAACCCTTGAATCCTTAACCCCTTAAACCCTTTTTAGGAGTAAATAGAAATGGCCAAGAAAAAGAAGAAAGGTGGTGGCGGTGGAGAGGCTAAGGTTGAAACAGCCGGTGGATTACGGTGGTTAATTACCTATGCGGATATGATTACCTTACTTTTAGGGGTATTTATTATTTTATGTTCCGGTGGTGCTCCCAGCGAATCAGAAATGCAAAAACTTACTGTTGCCTTTGAAAATGTCTTTGCTATCATAGAAGGCGGCGGCGGCAAAACAGTTATACCGGGACCTGTGGGTGAAAAGGTATTAGAGGAAAATACCGGTTTGCTCTATAACTCAAAAGATTTAGCCGGGCCTGGGGCATTAATTACCCGGAAATATACCCAGTCATTTAAAGGTGAAATCAAAAAAGGTGAAATGGAGGTTAAATTAATTAAAGATGCCATGGTAATTAGATGTTCTGGGGCATTATTATTTGAACACGGTTCTGCCCTGGTAAAACCTGAGGCATATCCTACCCTGGAACGGATTGCCCTCTTGCTCTCAGGAATTTCTAATAAGGTAGCTATCGAAGGACATACGGATGCAACACCAATTCAGACATCACAATTTCCATCTAACTGGGAATTATCAACTGTTAGGGCAACAAATGTATTACATTATTTAATAGGTTATGCCCAAAGAAGTGGTTTTGACAATTCCAAAATTGAGGATTTTCAAAAGAGATTAGGGGTCTTTGGTTATGCCCAATTTCATCCTGCCGTAGAAGACCCTTATGCTAAGATTAATAATCGGATAGACATTGTTATTTATCATCATAAGACGGAGAAGGAATTACTGTAAAGGCAGGTGTTCAGGAGTCAGGTATCAGGTATCAGGTGTCAGGTAGAGAGGAGAAGGAAGTTAGGAGTCAGGAAAATACTTCTTTTTTCTAAACTTCTCTTTTCTTCCTACCTGATACCTGACACCTGACACCTGATACCTGTTAAGGAGTTAACGATGGCCAAAAAGAAGAAAAAAGGTGGAGAAGGACACAGCGAAGGCATTGAAACAGCCGGTGGTTTACGCTGGCTGATTACTTACGCAGATATGATTACCCTACTGCTGGGCGTATTTATTATCTTAGTCTCTCAATCTCAATTGCAGGGACCTAAATCAGCGGCTGTAGGTGAGGCATTAGAACGAGTGTTTTCTATATTTAAACGCGAGGGAGCAGACACAACTACTGCCCCGCATTCAGGAGGAGGGGAAGGATTTTTACCAAAACGCTCGACTATCGAAGGAGTCAGGACTATTCCTGTTATGCCGACAGCAATTATTAAAAAGAGATTAATCCAGAGTATCCCTCATGAGTTAGCCGAAGGTAAAATAATTATGCAGAAGACTAAATCAGGTTTACTTGTTAGTTACCATGATTCATTGTTTTTCGATTCAGGCAGCGCCCGGTTAAAATCAGAGGCTTATCCAGGTCTGGATAAAATTGCCGATACCCTTGAAATGATTCCCAATGAGGTTATTATCGAAGGACATACGGACGCCGTCCCGATTAAAGGTGCTGAATTCAACTCTAATTGGGAACTCTCTACGGCCAGGGCAACGAATATTTTACATTATTTTATAGACCATGCCCAAAAAACAGGTTTTGAAGACGAAAAACTAAAAAAATATCAGGCAAGATTTGCGGTCGCCGGCTATGGTCAATTTCAACCAATCGATGAGGACATATATTCTCCTCAAAACAGAAGGATTAATGTTCTTATCCTTGACAAAAAGGCAGCTCGTAACCGCTCAGTGAACGGTGGAAAAATAAGTGGAGATTGGTGGAGATAAAGTTGAGATTAGGTGGAGATTGGTAAAGAAAACAATAAATCTCTACCTGATCTCCACCCATCTCTACCAATCTCTACCCCACCGTTCACTGAGCAGTTACGGCAGCTCAAAAATTTTAATTGACACGGAATTAAATTTTTGATATACTTATAAAGTTAGATAAGAGGAGGTGATGAAGAAAAATTGAAATCCAATGAATTAAAGTTCTACGAATGTATGTTGATTGTTGATTCACAAGCAAAAGAAGAAGATGTGGAAAAGCTAATGGGCAAAACAGAAAAAACAGTCAAAAAACATGGTGAAGGAAAAATCACAGAGGTAAAAAAGGTTGGGTTAAAGAGATTAGCCTATCCTATCGGACACAAAAGGGAAGGAATTTATTACCTGATAAATTTGGAGATTGACCCTGTTTCAATCAAAGAATATGAAGAGGTAATGAAACTCTCTAATATTGTTTTAAGATTTCTTACCAAGAAGAGAATTGCCCCAATTCCTAAACCAGAAGCAATAGAGGAAAAGAAAGAAGAAATAAAGGAGGAAGAAAGATAGTGGCTAATTATAATCGTGTAATAATCGCCGGTAATTTAACCAAGGATCCAGAATTAAGATATATTCCTAGTGGTGAGCCAGTAGCAAATTTTACTGTGGCTATTAATAGAAATTATACCACCAAGGCAGGGGAACGAAAAGAAGAAACGAGTTTTATCCCAGTTGTAGTTTGGAGAAAACAAGCAGAGACATGTAATCAATATTTGAAGAAAGGCAGTCCTGCTTTAGTCGAAGGAAGACTTCAACAACGCAGTTGGGAAACTCAGGAAGGACAAAAAAGAACTATTATTGAGGTCGTCGCAGATAGAGTAGTTTTCTTAGGAGGTGCTAAACCTATACAAGATGAGCCAGAAGATGAGTATAACTCTGAATCTCAAAGAACACCTGAACCCGCTCATGGAGCTACCGAAGATGTACCTTTTTAAAGGAGGAAGAGTTTTATAGCTAATGATAAAGAAAAGACAACCAATCAAAAGTAAAACCCAAAATAATACTGAATGGACACCAAAACGACGCAGAAAATGTTATTTCTGTATAAATAAGGGAAAAGTGATCGATTACAAAGATATTGATGGTATCAGAAGATATATCTCCGACCGGGGAAAGATATTACATAGACGAATTACCAAAAATTGTGCTAAACATCAACGGATTATAAGTAAAACGATCAAACAAGCCAGAAATATAGCCCTTCTACCATATACGGTAGAGTAAATTGAGACACTGCCAAATAAAGAATGAAAACCACAGAGAATACACCGAGTAGACAGAGAAAAGCTATTTAAAAAGTGGAAAAGACTATGTTGGAGTAAATGAACGAATAGATGGATTCATAAACTTATAATCTCTCAAACTAAATGGATGGTAGGAAGTGTTATCTTTGTCGGAACATTAATCAGTGTACTTATGACTATATTTAAATTTGTGGGATAAGGGAATGATTGGGTAATTAGGTAATTGAGTAATTAGGTATCCAATTACCCAATGAACCAATTACCTAGTATAGCGTTTCATTAAAATGTATACAATAATTTTGAGGTAGTCGCAACCTTTAGGTTGCGTATTTACGCAGGCTAAAGCCTGCGGCTACCCTGAGATG
Organism: bacterium; assembly: GCA_030018635.1. GTDB lineage: Bacteria > UBA9089 > CG2-30-40-21 > CG2-30-40-21 > SBAY01 > SBAY01. Next base: position 6,237 of record JASEHU010000059.1, on the reverse strand, counting down.
ATTTGTCTGTATATTGTTGAAACCCTATACTAGATTAGTCCAAGTTATACTGAGTACACTCAGTTGTTTATTAGTCTATTTTATTAGTAAAAGGATATTCAACAGACCAGTTGGGATGATTAGCGCCTTTCTTTATGCGGTCTGTGGAACTCTTGTATTTTATGAGGAAATTCTCTTATCTTCTTCCCTTACAACTTCTTTTTCTATAATAGCTATTTTTCTTTTTATTAAAACTAAAGAAAATCCATCTCCTAAGAAATTTATACTTGGAGGAATCTTTTTAGGACTTGCTATTTTATCTCAACCTAATACTATTCTTTTTTTACCATTTGTTTTATTATGGATATTTATAGAATTAAAAAGAAAAAATCTAAAAAAGACAATACTTGGATGTGGAATTATACTTTCATCCTTTATAGTTACAATATCTCTTGTAACTATAAAGAATTATATTGAAAGTGGTAAGTTTATTCTTATAACTACTGCAGGTGAATTTCAATTTTGGTTGGGGAATAATGAACATTCAAAAGGTTGGTATGACCTTTGTCAACCACATTTAGATAAACTGCAGAAGAGAATGAAAGAAGAGGGTCGAAATCTCTATATACATGATGTCTCAAATTTCATCAAAACAAAACCAATTGAGTACATAAAGTTGTTATTCAAAAAGATATTATTATTCTGGGGAGACTGGGATGTTCCTCATCAAGTAGATTATGACCAAATAAAGCAGATAGTGCCTATTTTGAAGTTACTACCTAGTTTTGGTTTTTTTTCAATCTTAGGACTTACAGGAATGTTTCTATCGCTAACTCAATGGAGGAAAAATCTTTTACTTTATTTTTTTATCTTTGCATATAGCTTTTCTGTTATCATTTTCTTAGTAGTTGGAAGATATAGAGTTCCTGTTATTCCACCTATTATTGTATTTGGAGGCTTTACTCTTTATTATTTATATAAAAGGCTTCTGGAAAGAAACTATAAATATTTTCTTTTATCATTAGTTCCACTTGTTTTTTTCTCTATAATGACAAATCACCAGGCTATTTCTAAAATGATTCAACAGCAACAATATAAATCTTCGGGGATATATGTTGAAACGAAAGATGGGGTTATTATTAGAGATTGCAGTGAAACATGGCATGGTGGTAACTTTACTCGATTAGATTCATCTTCCCAGTTACTTAAGAAGGAGTTAATTATAACCAGAGATATATCAGAGATTAAAGAAGTTATGGTATATTTGACTTTTGGGGGGAGAGAAGAAGGAAGTTTAATAATTGGTGTTAATGGTAAGGAATTATCGAAGGTTAATTGCAAAGGGCTTTGTTATCCTGAAGGAAGACTACTAAGGACAGTAAGAATTGGACCATTTAGTTCTACAGTTTTGAAAAGAGGGGTAAATACCATTACAATAAAAGTTATTGAGAATGCTATTATAGGTGTAGCAATTGACAACTTTTATAATTATGGACGGTCTTTTTTCTCAAGTAGTAATGGAGGTAAGACATGGAAGAAGATAAAGGGGGAGTATATGATTCAATTATTATTAAAGTCAAAATTTCCAAAAGAGGAGGAGATAGAATAAATGAGTAAGAAAGTAGTTTTAGGAATGTTATTAATAATCAACTTAATGATTAATGTAACAATTGTAGGAGCAGCTACAACTGTAAGTGGAACTCAAAGTGGAACATGGCTGTTAATCAATAGTCCATACATTGTTACTGATACCGTTACTGTAGAATCTGGTAATAGCTTGATTGTTGAGCCTGGTGTAATTGTTAAATTTGCTACTGGTACTTCATTAATTTCGTATGGAGAACTAATTGCAGTTGGTACTCCAAATGGAACTATTACCTTTACTTCTAATAAAAATATTCCTCAATCTGGTGATTGGAGTAATATCAGGTTTAGTGGTAATCAGAGTAAAGGGACACTTAGCTATTGTTTAATCCAGTATGCTCAACAAGGTATATATCTAAATAATGTTTCAGAAATTGTAATCACTCATAATATCATCACGGATAATAAAGGAAAAAATGGAGTTGATGGTAATGGTAATGCTCCTCAGCCAGGTGAACTTGGATGTGGAATATATCTTTCTTTATCAAGTAATATCTTTATTGGAACAAACACTATTTCTAATAATATTGGAGGTAAAGGAGGAAACAGTAAAGGAAAATTATTAGAAAATGGTGGAGATGGTGGAATTGGAGTTTCTATTTATTTGGATCACTCAGGAACAAATACCATTATCGGCAATACTCTAAAAGATAATACCGGTGGAGAAGGAGGAAATAGTGGAGATCAAGGTTCAGGAGGCAATGGTGGTATAGGGGGTGGAATATATCTTTTATTTTCAGAAAGGAATACTATTATAGGAAATACGATAACAACTATGGTTGGAGGAAAAGGTGGAAATGGTGCTCAAAATGCTCCAGGAGGGAAAGGTGGAATATCAACAGGAATATATCTTTCCTCATCAACAAAAAACATCGTCATAAGTAATAATATCTCTGAAAATATAGGTGGAGTAGGGGGAAGGGGAGATCTTAATACCCAAGGTAACGGTGCACCTGGGAATGGATATGGTATCTACATTGAAACAAATAGCTATGATAATCTTGTCGATCCCACCAATACTTGGAATAGTGAGCCAATTCATTATTATTATGGAATTGTTGCTTCTACCATTATTGAAAATCAAACTTTAACATTAACTGGTTCCGGTTCTACAAATTTAGGCAGGATTATTTTTATTAATTGTCAGGATTTTATCATTAATGACAACTATATTACGGGAGGAAAAGGAGATAATGGTGAAACAGGGAATGCCCAAAGTCCAGGTGAGGCAGGTGATATTGGATGTGGGATATATCTTCTATCCTGTAATAATGGTACTATAAGTTATAACACTATTGAGAATAATCAAGGAGGTATGGGTGGACCAAGTGGTTGGGCTAATTCTAATTCAGGAAAAGGAGGGTTGGGATGTGGAATATATAGTACCTCCTCAACAAGAATTAATATATTGAATAATATTATCAAAGATAATATAGGAGGAAAAGGAGGGATGGATGTATGGTATGGAGATGGACCTGGAGGTAGTGGTGTTGGAATATATCTTTCCTTATCAACTGATACCACCATTAGTAGCAATACTATCTCTGAGAACAAAGGGGGGACAGGAGGAACAGGGGGTAAGTTTAGTTCTGGTGGACCAGGTGGTATTGGTGTAGGAATCTACTTAGATTTATCTGTTAATAATATTATCCGAGATTACAATATTATTATAAATAATAGTGGTGGTATTGGCAATCCAGATGGTAATGGAATAGGTATTTATTGTAAATCATCAGAAGTAGTTGAACTTATCTATAATAATATTTACAATAACCAAACCTATAATCTTCAAACAGACATATCTCCTGGTACTCAGACAGCAGAATATAACTGGTGGGGATATGATCCTCCTGCTACTTCTATTTTTTCTGGTAATATTGACTATATTCCTTGGTTAAAAGGTCCTTTGCCTGTAAGTATTACTGTATCTCCTACATCTGGTACTGTTGGTACTATTATTACTATAGACGGACAGGGATATCTTTCTACAGAGCTAATAGTTATAAGATTTGGCACTATTCCTACTATTGCTATGGTTACTACTAATGCTGCTGGTACTTTTTTAATTACATTTACTTTCCCTTTACAAGTAAGGGGAACTAAGACAGTAATGGCTAATAGTCTTAAAACTGGTTTCTCTGCTGCAGGATTCTTTAATGTATTATGCAATACCCGATTAGAGATTAAGCCTGATAGTAAAATCGTTACTAAGGGCGACGAGTTTGTTTTAGATGTCTGGTTAAAGGATGTGGTAAATTTAGCAGGATTGGATGTTTCTATTAATTTTAACCCAAATCTCTTAGAGGTATTAGATGATATGCCAGGAACTCCATCTGTCCAGATTACCCCGGGTGAGTTTCCTCCTAATAAGCTGGTACTTTACAATGTTGCCAGTAATACCCTGGGATATATTGATTATAGTCTTGGATTAGTCCCGGCAACTAACACCGCTACGGGTGAAGGGATATTAGCCAGGATTAGATTTAAGGCTAAAGATAAAGGGACGGCCACCATTTCCTTTGCCTTTGATGCCCAAAATAATCGCTGGACAGTGCTGAAAGATGGGGATAATCAACCTATTCCGATTACTACCTCTGGAGCTACGGTAACTATCTTTGAGTATGGCAGTCTGGAAGGACATGTAGTCATTGACCCTCCAAAAGGCACAGGAAGTAATGCGGGAATTTTAGTTACACTTGTAGGAGTAGGAGCAACAAATACAACCGTAGGTGGTTATTACTCTTTCCCAGAGATTATCCCAGGAACTTATACCTTGCAAGCTGATACCTTTAGTGTAGCTCCTGGGACTATCACCGAGATAAGAGTCTACCCAGGCACCAAAACTACAGTCGCTACCCTTACCCTTTTAAATGGTGATTCTAATAACGATGGAGTAGTGGACATTGAAGATTTTATAGTTTTACGAAATGCTTATAAATCTTCTCAAGGTCAACCAAACTGGAATGATGAGGCTAATTATAATGGTGATACCCAGATAAATATAGATGACTTTATGATTCTTCGGATGAGTTTCTTTAAGTCTCAACCTGCTCCTCCTGCTCCCGCACCACCAGCACCTGCTCCACATAGCAAACTACCGGTAAAAACAGCTAAGACTAAACTTACATTTACTCCAGAAGTAATTGATACTTATGTAGGTGCTACATTTAGTGTCAGGGTAATGCTTGAGGATGTAGAGGATTTAGCTGCATGTCAAATGCAATTATCCTTTGATGCTAATCTATTAGAGGTAGTCAATATCACTACTGGTACTTTGACACTACCTGTGATTAAATCTCAATTTAGTCCTGGTAGGATAGATTATGCCTGTGGATTATTAGAAGGTAAGGTCTCTGGAAGTGGTGTATTAGCTAAGATTGAATTTAAAGTAAAGAATACAGGAATGACTTACATCAAATTTGACTTTGATCCATCTAAACATCGAATGACTAAGATGCTGAATATAAACAGCCCAAATATTTTGTTCGATGTTAATGAAGTTAAAGTAAATGTTAAACCTATCTCTACTTTAGACCATTTTGAATTTGATAATATTACCTCACCCAAAGCAGATAATATCCCATTTAATGTTAAGATAAAGGCATTAGATGTAGGAAATAATTTAGTTGACTATAATGATTCAGGTACTTTAACTCTACATAACATATCAGGTACGATTACTCCAAAAGTAATTACCTTTGGTAGTGGTACATGGCAGGGAACAGTAACTATCAATGGCACTGGAACGAATGTATTTATTACTATTGAAGGTTCTGGTAAGGTAGGGACAAGTAATCTATTTAATCTAAAGGTAATAAATGTACCTAAGGGTTCTAATGATGATATTGTGATTAAATCAGCGGATGAAAAGGCGATTGTAGTAATTGAGAAAGGTTCACCTAACCAGGATGCGTATGTAGAGATAAAGAAGGTTACTATTCCTAACACACCGCCACCCCCTAATATACCACAAGATGTGACTCCAGTTGTGATTGAAGTTAAGGTAGTTACTGCTCCTGAGACTAAATTAGAGATTAAAGGAAGTATTACACTAACTTACACTGATGAAGAAGTAAAAGGATTAGATGAAAGTAGGCTAAGGATATTCTACTATAATGGCTCTACCTGGGAATTAGCCTCTGATAGACAAGAAGTAGATACCGTTAATAATAGAATCATAGCATACAACATTACCCATTTTTCTATCTATGCCATAGGCAGTCTTGTAGCACCAAATTTATCTAATGTCCAGGTATATCCAAATCCATTTAAACCAACTACTATACATGCAGGTAAATATGTTACATTTAAAAACCTAACATCATACTGGAACTTGAAGATAGTTAACTTAGCAGGTGAGTTAGTAGATGAGAAGACGGGTGAGACTAATGAAGCTCACTGGGATGGAAATAATCAAGCAGGTAATCCATGTGCAAGTGGGGTATATATCTATCTTATCATTAATGATAGGAATGAGAAGGTAACGGGAAGAGTAGTGGTAATCAGGTAATTGAGTAACTGGGTAATTAATTACCTGATTCACCCAATTACCTGATTACTGGTGGTGTCCTATTATAGCTTAATTATAGTGAGGCATCTAAAAAAGTATAAAAA
>JASEHU010000058.1 GCA_030018635.1 bacterium | reverse complement strand
TTAGCCTTACATTTGTAGCTAAAGCAGGACACCACCGAAATTCCTATACACTCAAGTTATTTTTTTCATCCACCGTTATTACCTTTGGCTGGTAATTCTTTGCCTCTTCATCTGTCATTAAACAATAGGAGATAATGATAATCAAATCCCCTCTATGTCCCCAGCGAGCGGCCGCACCATTTAAGCAAATCTTACCCGAACCTCTTTCTCCTGGCATCACATAAGTTTCTACCCGTGAACCATTGTTAAGATTGACTATCTGCACACGTTCATTGGGCATAATATCTGCCGCTATAAGTAATTCTTCATCAATGGTTATACTGCCCATATAATGCAGGTTAGTTTCGGTAATAGTTACCCGATGGATTTTAGATTTACAAATTGTTCTTAACATTTTTAATCCTCCCTATCAAAATCAATGAAAATCCGTTCTTTCCTTACTTGTCTCATACGCCGGATTAATAAATTTCAATGTTACCCGACCTAATTGAGCATCAACCCGTCCTATGATAGGTTTAACAACAACCCCTTCCTTGTGATGGTCACCGCCAAGCAGGGTATTGCCTGTTGCCAGATTTTTAATCATAGCCAGTTCATACCCACCCCTATAAATTATCGGGACAATATTCTCTGCCAAACCTATCCCTTTCATCAATTCCATAAATTCATCCCAATTAAGGTATCTGCCATCCTGGAAGGCATCATAAAAAACTATTCTTTGTGTATCTGAACCATACTGTAGTTTTTGAACCTTTTTACCATAAACCTCGCCAAAGAGTACCATTTTATCAGGTAATTTCTCCAATAAAATCTTATCAAAGCCATTACGGCTTATAGCCTTCCAATATAAATTTTTCTCACTCTCCTTCCACATCCATCTATGCCCACCGACAAAGAGATTATGGCCATTCTTTGAAACCCTTAAATTTGAGCCGTGAATCTTCTCGGTTACAACCACCTCTTCCTGGTCTTTGAATACATCCGGAAAATTTTCATACCGCTCTATATCTGTATAAATACATATCCAATCAACCTCTGATGGAGACACCACCTCACCTGTCATATCTATTGGTGTTGGCGGTTCATATTTTTTAATCCCCAGTCTATCGGTAACATCTTCACCAACAGGAAGATTTTCTTTGTTTGGGATTAAAAGCCCATAAGAATACACTCCCCGAAGTCTTATGGCTTTAATGCGGAAATGCCTCTCCCTCAAGAATTCAAATTCCGGTGTCTCTGGCACTACCGTATCTACTGGGAGATAGATTGCCGTTCCTTCCGGTGCAAAATCCGCCGTCCGCGATACTACCTGCCAGGCAGACCCCTCAATATCAGCAATGGATAATGCGTCTGCATCAGGATGTTTGCGTAATTTATACCTGACTACCTTTGCTCTTGCTTCAGTCATAATTATTTTTCTCCTTGTCTAACTTGTCTAACACTATTTTTTCTCCTCGAATATTTTGGGAAGGGCTCTTTTATGTGCCGAGACCTTGATTAGATTTTCAACCTTAGAGAGGATATGTGCATCGATATCTTCAGTCATTTTAGACTCTAAGGCCAATATGGTTTTATCCAGTTCTGCATAAGTAATACATAGTTCCTCCTCATCTGTTTGTCCCTGCCATAAACCGGCCGAGGGAGGTTTATCAATTATTTCTTTTGGGATACCAAGTTCTTTGGCTAAGTCTCTTACCTGCGACTTTACTATGCCACCAACAGGTAAAATATCCACACCGCCGTCCCCATATTTTGTGAAATAACCTACCATAATCTCTGATTTATTTCCTGTGCCGGACACAAGATAGTTAAGGTTATTAGCATAATAGTAGAGGGTAATCATCCGTAACCTTGGTTTTAGATTGGCTAATGCCAATTTATTGCCAGGTGGTACACCTGTACCAGGTGGTAATACCTCCAGCAACCCCCTACAGACAGCCTCTAAATTTATCCGTTGTGTCTTAATACCCAATTGTGAAGCAACAAGAAGGGCATTTTCTTCATCTATGGGGCTACTTCCACAGGGCATGATTAACCCCAACACCCGCTCTCCCACGGCTTTTTTTGATAGGGCGGCAACTACAGAGGAATCAACACCACCACTTAGTCCAAGCACTACACCTTCTGCCCCAGATTGTTCTACCTGAATTCTAATCCAATTAGCGATATCATCTACCAGTTTCATTTTATTCTCCCGACTGTAATTATGACTAGTACCTCTTGACAGTTAATCTTAAGTTAACCATTAGAATAAACTGTCAAGAGGTACTAGTGGGTCATTCCATTTGATATTGGGGGTATCTATGATAGAATCCAGGAGTCAGAATAAACCTCACTCCAGGAGCGCCTTTTTTATTCTGACTCCTGAATTCTGACTACTGGAGCACCCACAATATCAAATGTTATGAACCACTAGTTCCCAATACCAAATTTTTTACCTCTGGCTTACAGAATAATTTCTTTACAGTAGATAAGATATCTTCTGCATTAATTGGTTCTATGATGTAATTTGTTGCCCCTGATTGTATTGCCTCTCCTACATAAGATTCATAGCCACTACTTCCTAAAACCAGGATTTTTACATTTGGATTAATAGCCATAATCCTTTTTACAATTTCAACCCCCATCATATCTAAGATATTAATAATAACTAATTTGGGTTGGAGCATTCGATATTTTTCTACAGCCTCTATTCCACCGTTACTTTCCCAGCATTCACCTATCTCACTTTTGAGGAGTAAATCACGAATTTCTCCCCTACGCAATGCTGAATCATGGACAATAAGAATCTTTATCATATCCCCCCTCCTTAATTCTTACCGTGCTATAAACCTGCCATAGCCAGTATCTCCGGCACTATCTCTTCCTTGCCAATAGCCATGATATGCACACCGGGACAAATTTTTTCCTCTTTTATCTGCTTAATCTGCCGAGCGGCAATCTCTATCCCTTTTTGTAAGGCTTTACCCTTTTCCACACCGGTCATTTCATCAATAAGTTCCTGCGGCACGGTTACTCCGGCAACATTGGCATTGAGGTATTTGGCCATCCCAGGAGAGATAAGCACTAGAATACCAGCCAGAATTTTCACCTCAAATTGCATGGCATATTCCATGAATGCCTTTAGCTTCTCCATATCATAGACCGCCTGGGTCTGAAAGAATTCAGCCCCGACCTTAACCTTTTTGCGGAATTTTAGTAGCTGCGCATCCATACGGTCAGCCTCAGGGGTAGCGGTGGCACCAACACAAAATTCTACTGCCCCATCAAGGGCATTTCCACCTAAATCCTTACCCTGTTCCAAACCTTTAACTGCGGCAATCAATTGAACCGAATCCAAATCGAACACTTGTTTGGCCCCTTTATGGTCGCCGAGGTAAATATGGTCACCGCTCAGGCAAAGAACATTATGGATACCAAGCACATAGGCGCTAATTAAATCCGATTGCAACGCCATACGGTTACGGTCACGGCAGGTCATCTGCAAAATTGGCTCACCACCGTTATCCTTGATGATGTGGCAAGCGGCTAAGGAAGATAACCGCATCACCGATGATTGGTTATCTGTTACATTCAGCCCATGCACCTTGTCCTTTAATAGTTCGATGTGATGCACCATCTTCTCGACATTTGTGCCTTTTGGTGGCCCAATCTCTGAGGTAATTACAAACTCGCCTGACGATAATATCTCCTTAAATGATTTCGCCATTTATATTCCTCCTTTATCTTTTTCCCCGACCTGTGCAATCGAAATATCCGCAGATTACACAGATTTCACAGATTGTTTTTTTCTTCAATCCACAATCCAAAATCGAAAATCCAAAATTATATCTTTACATCCTCCCGTAAAATTCTTCGTTGTCCTTTATCGCGGTCAGTTGACCAATCTTCAGGTAGGATTATGTCCTCGATTTGGTCAAGTTGCCCCAGCACATTTAGCCGTTCATAGATTAATTGCCAGCCGCAATCCATCTCTTTATTTACTTCACACTTACCATTCTGACTACCACCGCAGGGGCCATTGAGCAATTCCTTTGAACAACGGGCAATTGGGCATATCCCGCCAAATTTGCCTAACCCACAATTCCCGCACCCGCGACAGTTCTCTACCCACAACCCGTGTTCCTTGGGCATACCCATAAAGGTAGTGTTCAGGGCTGGATACACAGGTTTATTCCCAACTCGCTCGGCTAATGCCTGCACACCTACTCCACAGGCAGAAGAAAGCACCGCCTCGACACCTTCAACCTTCTCCTTCAATTCATCTATAAACTCCCACTCACACTGCCTTTGAATACATCCCTCAATAATCTCCGGTTCCTTTCCTTCCAATTTTAGAGCCATACGCAAGCAGGAGGCAATTATTCCCACCTCTTTCTCCCCACCGGCCATACAAACCGTCACACAGGTCCCGCAGCCAACCACCAATATCTTCTGATACTTAGCCATCATTGTCTTTATTTCCTGAATTGGCTTTTGTTCGGCAACTATCATATCTTTCCCTCCTTTTGCATTTCCTTGAATTTTTCAAGAAATTGAACATCCACGCTATCCTTATATCTATCTGTTTTTTTTAGTTTAATCAAGTCGTCAATGGATGGAAGGTTTATCTCTACCCCTGTTTTTTCATCCTTAGGTGTCCTTCTGTTTTTATATATTTCCTCAAACGAAATAATTTCTCCTTCTTGATTAATTATCTTCTTACAGCGAAAAACATCAATGGTAATATCATTTTCTAATTTGAACATAAAGTGTTCCTTCATTTTTTCTAAAGGTCTTGATGGAAAGAAATCAAACTCTTCAGCTATTTCAAGAAACCTTTTAGTGTTTTCTGTCTCACCATCAATATAAAGGTCATAATCTATGGTAGCAACAGGAATTCCATAAGCTATCATTGCCTGCCTACCTATCAAAAGATACTTCACGCCTTCTTTATGAATAGTCTTAATAAACTCGATTGGGTCACTCATATTTTGGTGTTAACCTCATTCTCATTAGAGTTAGAGTAGCTAAGGTATGTTGATACCCAATTCTTAACCTTTTCTCTAAAGGAAATTTCGACAGCCATCTGATTAGCTCTTCAATATGTCTGTCTTCATCCTCTTGTGTTGGAGGCCCAAGCACAGATTCTTCATAAGCCTTTTCCCATTCTTCATTTTTCATGTTTTTTTCGTTTCCTTTGTAATCAGTCAGTAATCAGGAAATTTTCCCCCAATCATTAACTTACTTACAATAGTTAAAAATTATCCTTGCGCTTCTCTTTTTCCACTTGTCTAAGAATATAGTCACAGATTTCATCACTAATCCAGAGCTCTGGCCTATTTTCAATCTCCTTTATTAGGAGTTCAAATTCATCCATAGTGAGATATCTTCTTCTATAAGCTTCAACAATTATCCCCACACTTCCTTTAATCTTAAGATTTACCTTTCTGGCTGCTTCTCTGGCGTGCCAATTGTCAATTAGAACCAGATCTGCTCCTTCTGCTAAAGCAAGTTCGATTGTCTCTGCCTCTCCCTCATCAATTCCCATGTTTATCCAATTTGAGATTTTTGCCGAAGCTATCTTTTTTACCTCAATAATTCCTTTATCAATCAAAATCTTTGTGGCATAGGCATCATGGCAACCGAGATTAATGCCATTAGTTACCACCTCAAGTTCTACCTTTGGAGGGATTAGCACATAGTCATAAAGTTTCACCAACAATCCTAATTGTCCAAGTTTGCCAAGGGCAATAAGTGGTCCTGCATTAGAGACTACCCTCAAGATAATTCCTCCTCTTTCATCTTTTCATCAATCTTTGGTTTAAATCCTTGGGCTACAGCATGGGTAGTTATTTCTCTTAATGAAACACCCGCTAAACTGGCCGCCCTCCAAAGAGAAATATATCCCTGCTTAAATAAGGCTAAAGCCTGTTGAATCTTAACCTCTTTTAAGCCAACGGCCAAAAGATCAGTTAAGTTATCTTCATATCCCTTAAGGTTTTTACTTAATTTTTCTGGGATATCAATAGTCATCTTGCTCATTTAACAATACCTCCTGTTCATACTCTCTATTTTTCTTTCTTACACACCTTCAGATGGCTAAAGTGGTATTCTTTCTCAATGGACTTGGTCCCAGTGCCTTTATCTTTTCCGTCATCTCCCTGGCTACCTCGGCAAATCTTGGTCCCATAGAGGCACTCATATTATACATCTCAAGTCTCGTTCCGTCAAGTCCAATTTCATCTAATAGTTTTTTTGCTCGGGCTACACGGCGTTTTGCCTTGATATTGCCATCTGTGAAATGGCAGTTACCTTCTAAACATCCGGCTACATACACGCCATCAGCCCCATCCTCAAACGCCTTGAGCAGATATAAAATATCCACCTTGCCGGTGCAGGGCAATTTGACTATCTTCACATTGGCTGGGTAGTTAAGTCTCATCGAGCCAGCCAGGTCAGCCGCCCCATAGGCACAGTAATGGCAACAAAAAGCCACAATTTCTGGTTCGAATTTCTCGTTTGTCTCATTCATCAGAATACTCTCCTTGTTTTTTAGGTTAAAGTTTACTTAGCACACTTTTAACTTCCATGACAAATTCTTTAGATTCTTTCATTACTCGTTCCACATCATCATGCTCTATTTTAATCATCGAATGATAGTCGCTTTTTTCGGGACGGTTCATTTTCATCGTTTTTCCTGTGATTTCTTTTGGAAATTAGAAATTGGAAATTAGAAATTAGGTTTTCAGTTCTCTCCCCAATTTCTAATTTCTACCTTCTAATTTCAACTCCATCTTTTAACCGCAAGATTTCAAACTAAAGTGAACCATCCCGATTTCTGCCATAATGAGAATTGTTGTTTTTGCACAAAAACAGGTTGACTTTTTAGCAAGTGAGTGATAAAATAAAAAAGATGGCTAAAAAAAATACCTGCTTACCACTCCTAGGTTTAAAACCTATCCTAGGTTTAAAACCTGATAAAATGGATTTTTTAAGAGAGGAATTGGATAGGTTAGAAAAACAGGGGTTGTCTAGAAAATTAAGGATGATTGATTCCTGCGATGGACCTACGATTAAGATTTTTTGTCAGTCCTGTCAAACTCATCAGACTAAAATCCTTTTATGCTCCAATGATTACTTAGGATTAACACAGCACCCAAAGGTTAAAGAAAAGGCAAAAGAGGCCATTGAAAGATTTGGCTGTGGCAGTGGTGCTTCAAGATTAATCTCTGGAACCTTTTTGCTCCATAGTGAATTAGAAAAAAAATTGGCGGAATTTAAAAAAACAGAGGCGGCTTTAGTCTTTGCCTCTGGTTATGCGGCTAATCTTGGGGTGATTTCAAGCTTAGCCGGTAGGGGCGATGTCATCATTATTGACAAATTAAATCATGCCAGCATAATCGATGGTTGCAGGTTAAGTGAGGCGGATTTAAGGGTTTATCCGCACAAAAATATGGTTTCACTTGAAAAAATTCTTAAACAAACTCAAAACAAAAGACTTCGATTAATTATTACCGACGGGGTATTCAGCATGGATGGTGATCTTGCCCCTCTGCCGGAGATAGTGAATTTAGCTAAAAAGTATAAGGCCCTGGTTATGGTTGACGATGCCCATGGAAGCGGGGTCTTAGGAAAAGAAGGCCGGGGAACAGTGGAATACTTTGATTTAGAAGGGCAGATTGATATTCAAATGGGAACTTTAAGTAAGGCATTGGGGAGTCTGGGTGGGTTTATTGCGGGTTCTAATATCTTGATTGAGTATCTCATAAACAAGGCCAGAAGTTTTATTTACTCTACTGCCCTATCCCCGGCTCAGGTAGCTACGGCATTAGCTTCCTTGGAGATAATTCAAACAGAACCACAGCTTCGACTTCGACTATTGCAAAATGTCCGGTATTTAAAGCAAGGGTTGGAAAATTCAGGATTTGATACGATGGGAAGTCAGACTCAAATCATACCTGTTTTTATTGGGGAGACGAATAAAACGATGCAGGCCTCAAAATTCCTCTATGAACATGGTATTTTTGCCCCAGCCATCAGACCTCCAACTGTTCCTCAGGGTAAGTCACGGCTGAGACTCAGTCTGATGGCCACACATACAACGGCTCACCTTGACAGGGTTCTTTCTGCTTTTCTATCCAGTCATCAGGATACCTCTTGAGTTTATAGATGGTGATGTACCATTTTAGTTATTACCTTCTTCATAAAGTTTCCTTTTATAATATGTGTAGCTCTGACCCTTTTCTGACTCCTTGTCTTATTAATTTCTGATAATCTTTCAATTGCTGCGTTTGTTCTTGCCAAAATACTAACTCTTGTTTTTTGGTCATATGCTTTGTCTTTTTTGCAATTTTTTCTGCTCCATGTCGCTTCATTTCCACACAATTAAATTTAGTTGTCTTCATATTTGATTACCTCCATGGGAGAGAATATCTTTATTTCAGGATATCCGTTTAGTGTATTTACAGCATTATACAAAGGAATCTTTTCAAAATGCACAATATGTTTAAAGTTCCAACTTACAATTAGTGAACAATTTGATACAGTAGCCAGCGCTACATGTAAAGCATCATCCGAATATTTTGGAGTGAGGATGCCTGCAATTAAATATGCGTCTCGTAATTGAATCGCTTCCTCTGAAACCTCTGATACTTCTGTTATAGCAATTATTTCTTCAAAGAATTCTTTTACTTTTTTTGGTGATGGTTCGATTTCGGCTTGGACAACTGCTGAGGTCACTAAAGTAAAACGATTCCTTTTAACTTCATCAAAGAATTCCTTACTCTCTTTCTGAAAATCCTCATCATATAATATATTCCACCGAAAACAGAAGTATCTGCATAAACACGAATAGTCTTCATTGATATTATTGATCCCTTTCTACTTTAATCCGGCTAAGTTGCCAAAACCGCTCTGTGGTTTGCCCCCTCTATCCCCTGCATCATTCTATTAAAAGGGATAGATAAGGTCAAACCTCGAATGTAGAATTTAAGGAAGTCTACTTTCTACATTCACGGTTTGACCTTAATACTCTTTAATTGGTTAGGCAAACGATTCACTCCGCCATGTTTTTCCTTTCTTCTTTTTGATAGTTAATTCTGCTTGTGGAGTAGACGGAGGGATTGTTCCCTCACGCCCCTCCGCAGAACCGTGCGTGCAGATTTCCCGCACACAGCTCCCCAGAAAAACCTCCTCATCTACCGACAAATGAGTCACGGAATTAGTTTTGTTACCTTCCCTTATCTGCATCTAAGTGCAGAAGAAGTATCCCTAATTCCACAGTTCTCCTGCCAACCCCTTCGCTCCACAGGCATTACCCTACTTCATCACTACTGCTTCATAACATTTGATTTTAGCAGTTCGGTGGTTTTTGTTAATAAGTTTCATTGCAAATTTATCATTGCAAAATTAACATTTCAAATTTAAAATGCTAAATGTTAAATTTGCAATTTGCAATGAAATCAACCCACAAAAACAAATGGAATGAACCACTACTATGGGTTGCTCCGACTGCCAAAACCCCTTTTGAAACTCCTCACCGTTTATAGGCTTGTTGCTCCATACCACAATTCATCTGTGGGAAAATCTTGGCTCTCCCAAGTTCCTTTCAGGTCATTGAATACATGTCGCCGTCTCAGACCCCGGTGGTTTATCCATAGCCTCGCCTTCTTAACGGCTACTTTGTTGCTGCCTTCCACTCCTCGAACAGTGTCGGCTTCCCACAACATCGTCTATTTCGGGGCTCAATTCGTTCACCCAAAGGTTGCAACCTGTATCCTCCCTGTCTACGCTTCGGCTGGCAGTTACCTGCTTCCCCGCAAGACTCGGCACTACTGGTTCATAACATTTGATATTGTGGGTGCTCCAGTAGTCAGAATTCAGGAG